>JBDRUN010000032.1 GCA_039801365.1 candidate division WOR-3 bacterium | reverse complement strand
CTCTTTCAAGGTGAAGACACGGGTTCGACTCCCGTTGGGGCCGGTAAGGAAGGCGCTGGGCGCGGCTCGAGATCGTTCCGGCAGCGCGGTTTAGGTTTCGTTGCGGGAGTAGCTCAGTTGGTAGAGCACTACCTTGCCAAGGTAGGGGTCGCGGGTCCGAATCCCGTCTCCCGCTCTAGCGATATACGGCCAGTGGGTTACAACGGCCAACAGCCGGAGTTTTGAGGGTAGAGCGACACGGCTGTGAGCAGTCTGGCGGCGTAGCCAAGCAGTAAGGCAGCGGTCTGCAAAATCGCAATACTCGGGTGCAAATCCCGACGCCGCCTCTCTCAGCGAGCGCCGCTGCACCTACTATGGGATTATTCACCGCCGGGATGGCGGAACTGGCAGACGCAAGGGACTTAAAATCCCTTGGCCCGAATGGGCCGTGCCGGTTCAACTCCGGCTCCCGGCATCACCAGAGTTCAACATTGCGGCTGGTGGAAGTGGTGCTGCCAACTGGAAGACAACGGAATACCTGTTCCTGGGAGCTAACACCGGAAATCCGAGGCTGCCGCAGAAGACCAGGCTAGAACCAGAACAGAGTTACAGGGGCTGCAGGCTGCTCCTGCTCTCGCGTCGGACTTGTATCCGGTGTCAGTTTTCCGGTATACTTGCGGTGCGGGCCGTTAGCTCAGTAGGAAGAGCACCTGATTTTTAATCCGGTGGCCGCAGGTTCGAGTCCTGCACGGCCCATTGATGTCGAAGCAATCGGAGAGGACTCGATGCTCCGCCACGTCGCGAGCGAGTCCTGCACGGCCCATTGATGTCGAAGCAATCGGAGAGGACTCGACGCTCCGCCACGTCGCGAGCGAGTCCTGCACGGCCCACTGATGTCGAATCAATCGGAGAGGACTCGACGCTCCGCCACGTCGCGAGCGAGTCCTGCACGGCCCATTATGCTTGGTAGAGTCGAACCGTTGTCGAACAGCAGTGGTTTCGCCGGCGTGTCCGAGACGACCCGGATGGAGCGGCGGCCCAAAGGGGCTGACCGTCCGGCAGCCTAGGTTTGCTTGATGAACGACGAGACAAACGGCAGAACCGAACAAGACACAGCGCTGCTGCCGGTTTCAGTTCACGATGCACTTCGCGCCCTAGTTGCAGTCGAGTCCGGTGCCAACCGCGTGGCGATTATTGCCCAGGTTGACGCACTGATGGATGAGTGGGCCAGGGCGCTAGGTGAGCCGGGCCACGTTGCAATGACGGCGCTGGCCCGGTGTGAGAAAGGGCTACGGTTGCTGGCCCGTGACTTTCGCGAACGGACTCTGACCCGGCGTGATCGGCAACGGGCATGGAAGCACTATCACGCGGCCTGGGACGAAATTTACCGCCGCAAGGAGCAGGCATCAATTGCGGCCCGGAGTCATTTTCAAGTGCTGGCCGACGGTGTGCTGGAATGTCTGAAGACGCGTGGGCCGCGGGCGGCACTGGGCAAACTGAGAGATGCCCACCGGCAGCGGACCCGATTCCTTCTTTCCAAACAGCACGCCGAAGAAGTCGAACAGATATTCGCCACACTCCTGCGTCAAGTCAAGGAAGAAGGAATACGGCAGCATCCAGTCCGGCGCCGGCTGGACGAACGCCGACAGCGGGCCTGTGAGTTCCTCGCTCGGGTTGAACGTGCGGCAAACCGCATTGAGGCCCGGCTAGCCGAGAGCAGGCGCCGATGGGAAGTTGAAGACAACCCACTGCGCGCTGCGTTACTCAAACAGCAGATTGCCGACGACGAGAGTGAGCACGAGCGTATCCGGGAGAAGCTTGACCGGGTTCGCAAGGAAATCGAGCGGCTGGACCAGGCACTGAAGCGTTTTCAGCCGCTTGGTACTGGAGGGGGCAGTGGGTGAACGGTCAAAAGAAGCATTCCGGCGTGACGCCGAGCGGATGCGCCGAGTGCTCGAACTGGAACGCCGGGCTGAACCACGAATTCGCAAGCGAGGACCGGTGAGCTCTTGTCTACTATTCGTTATTGCCCTGATTGCTGTTGGCGTTATCGCATTCTATGCGCTGAAGCACTGGAGTCAGCTTCCGCACCTGTTCCGCCGCCCAGCCGGACCGGATACGTCGGAGGCTTCGCCGGATAACGGTTACTGACATAGGGAGTGGCCGGATAGGGAGTAGCCAGAAAACAAGAAGGCCGGATAGGGAGGAGGCGGACAACGCGGCGGTGTTGAAAATATGCACCAGCGAATAGTATCTATTAGTAACGGGCAGTATTGAACAGCGAGAATCTGGCAACTGGCGGCCTTGTTTCTGAGTCAATAATATAAGCCATTTTCACAAGGAGCTGATGCAGATGGAAGACATGCTAAGAGACGATATCAAGCGAGTGCACGAAGAGATTGAGCGCGAAAGTATTTTTGTCCAGGCAATCACCAATGAGGTCGGTAAGGTAATCGTTGGCCAGAAATACCTGATTGACCGGCTTTTGGTTGGGCTCTTGGCCAATGGCCACATTTTGATTGAGGGCGTGCCGGGATTGGCCAAGACTTACGCAGTGAAGACACTTGCGCGTTCGATCGCCACCAAGTTCGCCCGCATTCAGTTCACTCCGGACCTGTTGCCCGCAGATATCATAGGCACACAGGTATATGACCAGCGTACCGGCGAGTTCAATCCGCGCAAGGGGCCGGTGTTTGCGAATCTTGTGCTTGCAGACGAGATCAACCGCGCGCCGCCAAAGGTGCAGTCCGCGCTGCTTGAGGCGATGCAGGAGCGTCAGGTTACGATCGGCGAAGAAACTTTCAGGCTTGACGACCCGTTTCTTGTTCTGGCGACACAGAACCCGATCGAGCAGGAGGGCACCTATCCTTTGCCCGAGGCCCAGACCGACAGATTCCTCCTAAAGTTGCGCGTCGGGTACCCGTCCAAAGAGGAGGAGAAGCGGATAGTCGAGAGGATGACCGCAGGTAAGGAACCTGAGGCCCAGCCGGTTGTCCAGCCCGCAGCGATAGTCCGGGCACGGGAGTTGACAAGCCGAATCTATGTGGACGACAAGCTTAAGGACTATATTCTGAACATTGTCTTCGCCACCAGGTTTCCCAAGGATCATGGTTTAGCCGATTTGGAGCCGCTGATTCGTTACGGCGCTTCGCCGCGCGCTTCGATTTATCTTGTGACTGCGGCCCGGGCAATGGCTTTTCTGCGACGCCGCGGGTTTGTGATACCTGAGGATATCAAAGAGCTGGCGATGGATGTGCTGCGGCATCGTGTGATTCTGTCCTATGAGGCCGAGGCTCAGGAGTTGTCCACCGACGATATAGTGCGTCGGGTGCTGGAGCGGGTAGAGGTGCCATAGTCCTGACGGGTGACGTCAGCGACTAGGCCCGCAGTATGGAGCAACCAGAACAGCAGAGCCAAGCCTGTGCCACCCTTGTTCTCGAAGGGGAAATGGTGAGAAGCAGCTTATGGCGGTAGTCGGCAAGAGGAAATCTGACACCGGGCCGCTGTCCAAGGTTCGGGAAGTTGAGATTCGGACAAAGCGGCTGGTGAATACCTTGTTTTCCGGAGACTACAAGTCGTCGTTCAAGGGCCGGGGTATCGAGTTTCTCGATCTGCGTGAATACCTGCCCGGGGACGATGTCCGCACGATTGACTGGAATGTTACGGCACGTTACGGGCTGTCCCGTGGGGCCAATTACCATCCGTTTGTCAAGAAGTATGCCGAGGAGCGCGAACTTACCGTGATGCTTGTGGTTGACGCTTCTGGATCAAGCCGATTCGGCACGAGAAATGTACTCAAGCTGGAGCAGTCAGCCCAGATTGCGGCAACACTTGCGTTTTCGGCCATCCGGAACAACGACAAAGTTGGGCTTATCTTTTTTACCAACGAGGTTGAACGGTACGTGCCGGCGAGGAAGGGCCGGTCGCACGTTCTGCGGCTGATTCGGGACATACTGTATTTCGAACCCAAGGGCAGGGGAACCGACCCGGTCAAGGCGCTTGAGTTTCTGATGAATGTTATCAAGCGCCGAGCGATAGTGTTTCTTATCTCCGACTTCATTGGTGAGAAGTTCCGGCCAGCAGTGTTCAAGACGCCGCTTGGAATTGCCAGCCGCAGACACGATGTTGTGACCGTATCAGTCACCGACCCGGCTGAGGAGAGCCTACCCAGACTTGGACTGGTCTCGGTCGAGGACGCTGAGACAGGTGCCCTGGCCCTGATTGATACCCGTGACCCGGACCTGCGCCGGGCGTTTGAGCGGCACCAGCAGGCACGCCGCGAGGAGATAGTCCGGATGTTTCGGCAACTGGGCGTGGACCACATACCGGTGAGGACGAGTGAGGACTTCACCCCGAGGCTGCACAAGTTCTTTCAGGAGCGCGCCAGGCGGTATCGAGGATGAGGCAGTTGGCCGGAAAGGGAGTAGCCAAAGGGCCGGAAAGCCGGAGGGCCGGAGGTCCGGATAGCCGGATAGCCATAATCACCGTCATCATCGTTCTGCAGGCCGCCTTCGCCGCGGTTACTGATTCGCTGGTCTCCGATACGCTTGCCCGTGACAGCGCTGAACATGCGATGCTTCACATCGTGGAGCAGGGGCCGGTAACGGTTACGGCCCGGGTCAAGCCGCGTCCTAGTGCCCGGCCGCTCACGGTTGGTGACAGGTTCAAGGTCGAGGTCGTGGTGCGTCGGCACCGGAACCTCAAAGTCTCCGGACTGTTTCCGGATACTCTGGCAGCGTTTCTCGTGCTTGATGATAAGCCGGTCACGCGCTATCAGGGTGATACCGTCATTGACATTCACGAGCTGGAGATGGCCGCTTTTGCACCGGGCAAGCTTACTCTGCCGCGATTCCTTATCAGTTTTGCTGATTCGGGCGAGGTGCGGGCTGTGCGCAGCGAGAGCCTGGGCATAGAAGTAAAGAGCGTCCTACATGGCAAGATGGAGGATATAAACGACCTAAAGCCGCAGATACAGTTTCCCAATCTACTGCCATTGTGGATTTTCCTCGGGGTCCTGGCAGCGGCAGGGCTGGGATATGCTGGCTGGCGACTGCGCCGGATCCTTGTCAGGCGGAAGTTATGGGCCAAGCCCTTACCCGAGCCGTGGGAAGAAGCAATAAGCGCACTGGAAAAGATTCCGGTCAGAGACTGGTTGTCGGCCGGGCATGTCAAGCGGTATTACTATGCCGTGTCGGAGATTCTCAAGCGCTACCTGACGCGCCGCTTCGGATTCCCGGCCATAGACCAGACGACAAGCGAGATTGTACTGGAGCTGAAAAAGGGAAAGGTATCCCTGCGTGAAGAGTTCGCCAGCTTCTTTCGGCGAGCGGATATGGTGAAATATGCCAAGCTGGTGCCGGAGATGGTGGAGATGGAAGCACTGATTCCAACGGCGCGGGACCTTGTTCAGCGGACCATGCCGCAGCCGGAGACCGGTCAGCCCGCTCCGACAACTCAGCAAAACCCTACGGGAAGTTCATCATGACCTTTGCCCATCCCTGGTTTTTCCTGCTGCTACTACTGGTACCGGTGCTGGCCTGGTGGATGCTGGCCAAGCGGCCAGGGGCACTTATTTACAGCGACATTTCATTCCTGAGCAGTGCACCAAATCGGGGCCGCTGGCTTAGGCTGATACCGGTAGCACTCTACTCGCTGGCACTGGTTGGCATCATTACTGCACTGGCCCGACCGCAGAAAGGCCGGCAATTTCAGGACGTAGAAACAAGGGGCATAGATATAATGCTGTGTCTGGACATATCTGGCTCGATGCAGGCCGAAGACTTCTCGCCCAAGAACCGGCTGGCGGTGGCCAAAGAAAGGGCCAAGGAATTCATCGCCAAACGGACCGGGGATAGAATCGGACTTGTGGTGTTCTCAGCCACAAGCCTGACCCAATGTCCGCTCACGCTTGACCGAAAAATACTGGGAGATTTGATTGACCGGGTAGACTTCGGGATGCTCGAGGACGGAACCGCAATCGGTATGGGCCTTGGTTCGGCGGTCGCGCGACTCAAGGACTCCAAGGCCAAGGAGCGTGTTATCATACTGCTCACCGACGGCGTGAATAACACCGGCGACATTGACCCGATTACCGCAGCCCAGACTGCGGCCAGCTTTGGCATCAAGGTATATACCATCGGAGTAGGGTCCAAGGGTGAAGTGCCTTTCCCGGTGCAGTACCAGGTGTTCGGCCGCGTCGTGACGCGCTACCAGCGGGTAAAGATTGACCTGGATACCGAGACACTCCAGAAGATAGCAGACATCACCGGTGGCAGGTTCTTTCTGGCAACCGATGCGGCCGGACTCGGACTCATCTACGATGAGATTAACCGGATGGAACCCACCACATTCAAGGTGAAGCAGTACACAGTGCACGACGAGAAGGCTGGGTTGCCGCTGCTGTTTTCGGTCATCTGCTTTGTGCTCGGAGCGATGGTTACCGGCGTGGTATTACGGAGGCTTCCTTGAGGCGAACAGGTAGAATCTGGCCAGCCAGAAAACCTTTCCGACTAGCTCTGACATCAACCGGAGGCAGAATTGGTAAAGTGGTCTGAGCCGACTTACCTCTGGCTGCTCCTGCTTGTTCCGGTTGCGGCAGCGGGTGCCATTGTCTCGGTCGCGCTCAAGCGTCGGCAACTGGCGCGCTCAATTGACGTACAGCTTGTTCCAGTATTAGCGGCCAGTGCATCCAGTGGGTTTGCCTTACTGGCGCAACTCCTGCTCGTTGGTTCATTTGCGTTCCTGCTGCTGGCCGCGGCCCGGCCCAAATGGGGCGAGAAGCTCCAGTTGTACAAGGGCCGGGGGATTGACGTGATTATTGCCCTTGACGCTTCCAAGTCAATGTTAGCCGAGGACGTCAAACCCAATCGTTTGGCAAGAGCCAAGGCCGAGCTGTCGTCGCTGATAGACGGACTTTCGGGAAATGCAGTGGCAATCACCGCCTTTGCCGGTGACTGCTATGTGATGTGTCCACTGACTACGGACCTGGATGCAGCCAAGATGTTTCTGGACATAATTGAGCCGGATGCGATGCCGGTTCCAGGGACGGACTTCGGCCGGGCAATTGATGTGTCTTCATCCCTTTTCAATCCGCAGGAAAAGAACTACAAGGCGCTGATATTGGTGACCGACGGCGAAGACCTGGGTAAGAACACCGCCCAGGCCATCCAGCGCGCAGCCGAGGCCGGGGTGAGAATATTTCCAGTGGCATTTGCCACTCCTGAAGGAGCGCCAATTCCGGAATATGACGAACGCGGCAACCTGCGTTCCTATAAGAAGGACAAGGACGGCTCAACCGTGCTGTCGCGGATGAATGAGCGCCAGCTTATTCTGATGGCCCGGGCAACCGAGGGCCGTTTCCTTCGAGTCGAGGGATTCTCCGGTGAAAGGCTGCTGGCTGAACTGGATGCGATGCGGAAGAAGGAAATCGGCGGCGGCAGTTATGCCGAATATGTTGAACGATACCAGACATTTCTTATCATCGCCCTGGTGTTGCTCATTGCTGGGCTTGGTCTGTCCGATCGCCGAGGAAGGTGGTGGCCGGACCTGAGGGTCAAGATAAAGACCGGACATCCGGCACCTGGCGTCGGAGAGCGAAAATGACCAAGACAGCAACGATGCGAATCTTTATCATTGTCGCCCTGGGTATGACCGTGGCATCAGCCGACGTCGGTGCGCTGATGCGAAAGGGAAACGGGCTCTATGCGCGGCAGAAGTACGAAGAAGCGGTAGAGGCATACCAGCAGGCCGAGGTGTTGGAGCCGGACGCAACCGCAATTCACTATAACCTCGGTAACGCACTGTACCGGCTTGGCAAATATCAGGACGCAGTATCCGAGCTTGAACTGGCCCTTACCGATAAGAAGCCCCAGCGTCGGGCAAATGCAATGTACAACATCGGCAACACAATGTTCCGGGCCGGCCAGCTGGATGCGGCAATAAGGTCGTACATTGCGGCCCTGGTAATGAATCCGGCGGATCGGCAGGCAAAGGAGAACCTGGAGTTTTGCCTGAAGAAGAAGCAAGAGCAGCGGCAGCAACCAGATTCGTCAAAACAGGACCGGCAGCAGAGTCAGCAGCATCAGCAGCAGCCTCAGCCCCAGCCACAGATGAGCCAAGACCAGGCGGAGCGGGTTGTTCAGGCGGTGGAGAATAAGGAGAAGGATCAGCAGCAGGAGCAGCAGAAGCAACTCGCACGCCAGCGGCGACAGGTGGAGAAAGATTGGTGATGAGGTACTTTCCGGTCCGGTATGCATGGATGGTTTTGTTGGCCCTGTTCCTGTCGGCCGCAGGCGCGGAGCTGAACTTTTCCGCTGACGTGGACCGTACTACGGTCGGTCTGGGCGAAGAGCTCCAGCTCACCGTTACGGTGCGGGGGACAAACATCGGCAGCATACCAAGGCCGCAACTGCCGGAGCTTTCCGACTTCAACAACCTTGGCAGCACATCGTCTCAGTCAACAAACATCTCTTTTGTCAACGGCAGGATGACCCAGGAGCAGACAGTCAGTTTTATCTACTTCCTGTCGCCTAAGAAAGTCGGCAGTCTTTCTATTGGCCCGTGCAAGCTGGAATATAAGGGAGAAACCTACCAGACTCAGCCGATAAGCATCACCGTGACCAAGGAAAGTCAGGCGCCGCCTGCACGTCAAGGGCAGCAACCGCAGCGACCATTCGACCCGTTTGACTGGGACCCGTTTGCACCGCCGCAACGTCAGCCGCGTACCACCGGCCGGATTCAGGACGACATCCACATTGTGGCAGCTGCGGACCGCACCGTTGTCTATCAGGGCGAGCAGGTAACAGTTAGCTTTTCACTCTATACGCGTCGGCAAATCTCCGACCTCAGACTGACCGAGGTGCCGAGCTTCAACGGATTCTGGGTTGAGAATCTGTATGATGCGAAACAGCTTCAGTACCGTACGCGCGAGTACGGCGGCCGGCAGTATGACGCTGCTCTGCTCAAGAAGGTCGCACTGTTTCCGACCCAGTCAGGCGAGCTGCGCATCAGCCCGATGAAGATCGCCGGCCAAGCAATTTCGTCCGGCGGGTTTTTCTTCCAGTCCGCGGAGCCGTTCGAGATTTCATCTGGTGCGATAACCGTCACGGTCAAGCCATTACCCGAGCAGGGCAAGCCGGCGAGCTTCACCGGCGGTGTGGGCCGGTTTGAGGTGACGGCAAAGCTGTCTGCGGACAGCTCGGTTGGTGGCGAGCCGCTGAACCTGAGCGTGAGGATTTCAGGCACGGGCAATCTGAGACTGATTGGTCCGCCCAAGCTGCCCGCGATAACTGGCGTGCGGGTGCTGAATCCGGAAACAAAGGACAAAACTTCAGACGAGGGGGGAGGCCTGTCCGGCTCAAGGGAGTTCGTCTTTCCCCTGATGCCGCAGGTGGATGGGAAGCATTCGATACCATCGCTTGAGCTGGGTTTCTTCGATCCCAAGGCCGGTACCTACTACACCCGCAGCACGCCGGCACTCGAGTTTGTCGCCCGGGGCGCGGTGCCAACCGCGGGCGTGGTGGAAACAGGAAGCGGAATGAGAGTCCTGGGTTCGGATATCAGGCACATCAAGCCGTGCCTGAGACCCGGGTCCGGAGGCTGGAGCACGGCGCCGGAGTGGTGGATATGGCTTTTCTACCCGATGGGCATTGTGGTGCTTACACTTGGCGTCGTGCTTGGCCGGCATCAGCGTAGGCTTGAGCAGGACCGCGGCTACGCACGACGGACCCGCTCTGGTAAACTGGTGAAGAAACGTCTGGCCCAAGCACGAGGGCTGCTCGAACAGGGCGACGAACGCGGCTTCTATGCGGCTCTCTCTCAGGCGGTTGTTGGCTACGTTGGCGACCGATTCAATATCGAATCCCAGGGGATGACAAACGAGGAACTCACGGTAGAACTTACCCGTCAAGGAGTGAGCCCGACGGGAGTTACCGAACTGCTGGATATCGTAAAGAACTGTGATGCGGCGAGGTTCTCTCCCGGAATGGTATCATGTTCGGGCCGGGAAATGCTGGAGCGGGCGGTAAGAACGCTGGAGGCGTTGTAAGACAAATGGCGGCCGAACTCAAGCACCGGGCAATCCAGTTGTGGCACACCGGCGTTTTGATGGTGGGGTTCTGGTTTGTTACTCCCTGCCTTGTGCCAGCCTATGCCGCCACCACCGCCGACTTGTTCCAGGCGGCGAATCAGGCATACGAGGCCGGCGATTTCGGCCGGGCACTTGTTTACTACGACAGCGCGGCAATGTTTGTGCGCAATGCCAATCTGTACTACAACCGGGGCAATGCACATTTCAAACTGGGGGCAATCGGCCGGGCAATCGCCGACTACAATCGTGCCTACATTCTCGCTCCAACCGATGTTGATATCCGCCAGAATCTTGAGTTCGGTCGCGCCTACCGTCCAGACAAGACACTTGTGATTCCTAATCCGGTGTTACGGTTCTTGACCGCCCTGCTGCGCCTGGTTGACCTGGCGACAGTCAAGCTTGCCAACGGCGTTCTTTTCTTCCTGACGCTACTCTGCCTTGGGCTTGTTTTTTTCGGCGGGCCGGTTCAGCGCAGGCCGCTGGTCGTGATTGCTGCTGTGCTGGCCGCGTTCTGGCTCTACACTGGTGCATCGTGGTTGAGCTGGGCGGCTGAGGTAAGCCCGGCCAAGGCGGTGGTCGTTGTGCCCGAACTTACACTTCGCTCCGGCCCGGGCGAGGAGTACAAGGAGATGGTCATAGTCCACGACGGGCTTGAGGTGTTGGTCAGGTCCCGGCGTGGCAAGTATGTTCTGGTGCAAGCGCCGGGTGGCGAGGGCGGTTGGGCCGAGTCGTCGGCGTTTGAACAGATATTCCCTGCCCGCTAGCCCGACACCGCCGGCCGCAGCCCAGGATGCAGAAATGCGCCGGCCAGGACAGGCAAGAACCGGGGATATGCTGTCTGTCACAACCGGAGCAGTAACCTGTTTTTGACAGCACAGCCGGGTGTTCTATACTGAGACAAGTGGCATCACCGGCGAAGTTTCAAAAGTATGTGAAGCTGGCCCTGGCCGGCGGCGCGGACGTGGCCAAGGTTATTCCGGCCCGGCTGGTCAGGACCGGAGAATGGGTCAGGCTCAAGTGCCAATTTGGTTGTTCCGGGTACAACAAGCGGCTGTGCTGTCCGCCGTATTCGCCTACGCCGGAGACGACGCGCAAGATGCTGGCCGAATATCGGTGGGCCGTTATCTTTGCCTACAAAGGAAACGAAGACCGCGCGGCGCGACGTAAGATGCAGCGATTTCTGGCCGGACTGGAGCGTATTGCGTTCCTGGACGGTTACTACAAGGCGTTTGCTCTTGGTGCCGGGCCGTGCCGGTTCTGTCGGGTCTGCGACACGACAAGGCGGTGCCGATTTCCTGAATACGCCCGGCCCGCAATGGAGGCAGCCGGGATTGATGTTTATGCGACATGCCGGAACGCCGGAATCAAGCTCGAAGTCGCCACCGACCGTAACCAGATACCGAGATACGTCAGTCTCCTGCTGCTAGACTAGCAACGATGCAAGATAGGAATTGGCCCGCCGGCCCGGAGATGATGACCGCATACGATATGGAGGATGTATGAAGAGACAAAAGCCTGTCAGCCCGTGCCTGGCGGCGCTCCTTGGGGCGGTGTTGCTGGCCCTGCCTTGTTGTTTCAACCGGGCGGTGCTGGTGCCGGTTGAGGAGGCCGAGGATACGGTCGAGGATTTCATGGAGGCAATGATGGACGACGATGAGGAGGACATGAAGGACCTCATATCGCCGGCCTGGCTTGCTAAGCACAAGCTCGATATCGAGGATTACAACGTCAATGCTTATACGCCCGAGGAGTACGAAATCATCGGGCCGGATGGTAAAGACATCAAGGTCCGGCTCGTTTTCGGGTCTGGCGCAACGCGCTTCCTGTGGTTTCGGGTCGTGAACGAAGACGACGATTACTATATCGTGCCCGGTTCTTATGACGATGAGTTGATTCATCCCTGGCAGAAGACCGAGGAGGGGCCGGAACAGGGCGACTGAGATGATACAGAGAGTAGTGGGTCAGAAGACCATGAAGGTCGCGAAGCGGACAAGTCGCGCTGCCGTGATAACCGGAATCGTGCTCGCGCTGGCGATTGCGACCGGATGCGGAGCCGGGCCGAGTAAGTCGGAGAAGACGGTACGACGGTTTGTCAGCGCGATGATGAGGGATGATCAGGCGACACTCCGGTCAATGATTTCGCCGTCATGGCTTCGGGCTGCCGGGATCAACGTTGAAGAGTATGTGGTGAACGCATTGTCCCCGGTTTCCTGTGAGGTAGAGTCGGTGCGCGGGCCGGAGGTCACGGTGAAACTTAGACATCTGGCAGGCGCAACGCGGCTGGTTCTCCGTGTTACCGATGAGGAGGGCCAGAGCTACATCGAGCCGGGCGGGATCGGTTCCCGGGGCTGGATTGAGCCCTGGGTGAGAATGGAGCGATTGGACGAGTAGCGGCCGATAGCGCCGGTTTGTCAGGAAGGGGCTAGCTGTGATGATGCTGCTGACCAACTATGAGGGCCGCCCTGGAGTTGGCCTGGCCCGGGCCGTGCTTGAAAAGGGCGGTCCGGCGCTCGACGCGGTTGAGGCCGGCATAAGGGCGGCTGAGGAAGACGAAAGCGTGCGTTCAGTTGGCCGGGGCGGGACACCAGACATTCTTGGCCGGATGCAGAGCGATGCGGCGATAATGGACGGTGATACGCTTGGCGCGGGCGCGGTCGGCGCACTGTCCGGGTTTCTGCACGCGATAACGGTGGCGCGCAGGGTGATGGAGAAACTGCCCCACGTAATGCTTGTTGGCGACGGTGCGGCGCGATTTGCCCGCGAGGTCAGGGCCGAGCCGGCCGAGCTGTTGACCGCAAAGGCAAGAAGCGCGTACGAGGCGTGGATGGAGAAGTATGTTCCGGTCGAAGTCAGAGCAGCGATTGACCAGGCCTCCCTGGCCGAGTACGCATGGACTGCAGGCCGGACCCTGCGTAACAAGGGCACGGTTGTGTTGCTGGCCCGTGACGTGCGGGGCAGTATTGCCGCGGGCGCGAGTACTTCGGGCTGGGCAAACCGGTATCCGGGCCGGCTCGGCGATTCTCCAATCATTGGCGCCGGAATCTATGCGGACTCGCGGTTCGGCGCGTGCGGATGCACACACGTTGGCGAGATGGCGATAAGGGCCGGAACCGCGCGTTCGGTTGTCCTGTACATGAAGACCGGAATGTCGGTTCAGGAGGCGTGCCAGGAGGCGCTGCGCGACATCGGTGACCTGCGTGGCGGGTTTCTGGGGCCGCTTGTCGTCCACGCAATTGATGTCTATGGCAATCCGTGTGTGCTGGCGAACGAGGACGTAGGTGAGGATATGGACTACTTCTACTGGCGTGAGGACATGGCTGAGCCCGAGCGGCGCCGGGCTCTGGTAATTCGGCCGGACTGACTCCAGATGAGCACGGGTGGCAAGACATCAATGTCCGTTCGCACCAACCGCGTAGCGGCCAGCAACGACGGATGACAGCGCCGGTGCGAGCACAGGAGGTCGAGGTGCCGGAGGGGTGGACAAAGGCGCTGAATCGTCAGCAGCTCAAGGCCGTGACCCATGGTGATGGCCCGCTGCTTATCATTGCCGGTGCGGGCACGGGCAAGACCCGGACCCTGGCTTACCGGGTGGCATGGCTAATCCGCCAGGGCGTGCCGGCAGAGCGAATCCTGCTGCTCACCTTCACGCGCCGGGCCGCACAGGAAATGCTTTCCCGGGCGCATGCGCTGTGCCGCCAGTCAACCCGGAAAGTGTGGGGCGGCACGTTTCATGCGGTCGCGAACCGGCTGCTGCGCAGCTTCGGCCGTGCAGTCGGACTTTCACCGTCGTTCACGGTCGTAGACGAAGGTGACGCCGCAGACCTTCTTGGTGTGATACGGACCGAGCTCGGTTACACCTCGAAGGAGAAGCGCTTTCCGCGCAAGGCGACAATCCGGGACATATACTCGCGGATGGTGAACGCACAGGAACCGCTGTCCCGGGTATTGGAGAAAGAATACCCCTGGTGCGTCGAGGCCGAGAAAGGCCTGGCCGAGGTCTTTACCCGATACACTGTCCGAAAGCAGGAACGGGAAATACTTGACTACGACGACCTGCTGCTTTACTGGAAAGCGCTGCTTGACTGCGAGCCGGCACGGCGGCAGGTGGCCGGACTGTTTGACCATGTACTCGTGGACGAGTATCAGGACACAAACATCATCCAGGCCGAGATTCTTGAATGTCTGCGTCGCGACAACAGGAACATCACCGTGGTCGGCGACGATGCCCAGTCAATCTACGCATTCCGGGGCGCAACGGTCAGGAATATCCTTACGTTCCCGGAGCGATTTCCGAACACAACGATTGTGACCCTGGAGGAGAACTACCGTTCGGTTCAGCCGATTCTCGACGTAGCCAATGCGGTGATGGAGTCGGCGCGGTTTCGCTATACTAAGAATCTGTGGTCGGAGCAAGCCAGTTCGCATCGGCCGATACTTGTCACCTGCCAGGACGAGGCCGAGCAGACCCAGATGGTGGCCGACGACGTGCTGAAGCACCTTGAGGAAGGCATTTCCCTGCGCGAGCAGGCGGTCCTTTTCCGGGCCGGGCACCATTCCGACATGCTTGAAGTCGAGCTCGCTCGGCGCAACATTCCGTTCCACAAGTACGGCGGGCTGCGCTTTGTCGAATCGGCGCACGTCAAGGACTTGCTTGCACTGTTGCGGATTGTTGAGAACCCGCGGGACGAAATGAGCTGGTTTCGGGCCTTGGAGATGCTCGACGGCGTCGGACCAAAGACGGCGCGCGGAGTTTTTGCCCACCTTGAGCAGAACCAATACAACATTTCAAGCCTTGATGGCTTCCCGGTTCCGGTCGCAGCGCAGGAAAGGTTCGCCGAGATGCTCGCCGCGCTGCGAGCGGTCGCGGCCGGCGGCAAGATGCCGGTTGCGGTTCAGGTTGAGATACTGCGCCGATACTACGAACCGCTTCTGGAGCGGCTATATGACAATCCAGTACCGCGGGCCCGGGACCTTGAGCAACTGGAGCAGATCGCCCAGCGGTACCGCAGCCGCCGGAGCTTTATCACCGACCTGGCGCTTGACCCGCCGGACTCGACCGCGGACCTGGCCGGGCCGCCGTACAAGGACGAGGATTTCCTAGTGCTTTCCACGATGCATTCAGCCAAGGGCTGCGAATGGAAGGTGGTGTATATCATCCACGCTGCCGACGGAATGATTCCATCGGACATGGCAACCGAGGACGAAGACTCAATCGAAGAGGAACGCAGGTTGTTCTACGTCGCAATTACCCGGGCCCGGGAGTGGCTGTATGTATTCTTTCCGCTGCGCTACTATCATGCCCGGTTTCGGCTCGGTGACCGTCACCTGTACGCGCAGCTTACCAGGTTCCTGCCGGCCGAGGTGACAAGGCTGTTCGAGCATCGGACAGTGCGCTACGGCCTGGAGGAAACGGTCGAAGAGCCGGACATCGTTGTCCCCCTGGGAAACGAAATCAGGCGCCGACTCAAAGAGCTGTGGAAGGGAACGGATTGAGGGGAAAGGGGCACAGGGAGTGAAGGGCGCAAGGCCGAAAATTGCCGTTGTCGGCAGTATGGTAATGGACCTTGTGTTCCGGGTCGCACGCCGGCCCCAAGAAGGCGAGACGATGCCGGCTGATAGTTTCGGCATGTTCCTTGGCGGCAAAGGCTTCAATCAGGCAGTGGCCTGCCGAAGACTCGGTGCCGAGGTGACAATCGTTGGTCGGGTCGGCCAGGACGTATTCGGCGACATGTTTCTTGCGAAGCTGCGCGAAGAAGGAATGGCAACGAAGTACGTAAAACAGGATCGAGCGGTTGGTACCGGCGTTGCCGCGCCGGTAGTATTTCCGTCCGGCCAAAACTCGATTATTGCTGCACCGCGTGCGAATGTGCACCTGGCACCTGAGGACGTTGATGCGGCCGCCAGCGAAATCGAACCGGCCGATATGCTCATGCTCCAGTACGAAGTCAACCCGGCGGCGTCGCGGCGGGCCGCAGAAATTGCCCGCAGTAGCGGTGTTCCGATTCTGCTTGACCCGGCACCGGCGCATGCCGCACAGACCGGAGATGACTACTTTCAGGCCGATTACCTTGTTCCGAACGAAATCGAGGCGACGATGATTGCTGGTGACGGCAAACCGACGCAGTGGGTCAGGACACTGTTACCGGGCCGCAAGGCACTGGTGGTCTCGCTGGGTGAAAAGGGCGCACTACTGGCTGACCAGCAGGGAATAAGCACGTTTGCCGGTTTTCGGGTTGACGTTGTTGATACGACCGGAGCTGGCGATGCGTTTCGCGCCGGGCTCGCGGTAATGCTTGCCCAAGGCCGAAGCATTGACCAGGCGGTGCGGTTTGCAAATGCCTGCGGTGCCCTGGCCTGCACCGTGCTCGGTGCCGAGCCGTCAATGCCGACGCTGCAGGCGGTTGAAAGTTTCCTGGCTGAGAAGGGAGCGTGAAAAATGGGACTGTGGTTAGACAGCGCTGACATTGAAGAAGTAAAGACCGCAGCCGGGCTTGGGTTTCTGGCCGGAGTTACGACCAACCCGAGCATCATGGCCAGAGTCAAGGCAAGGCCCGAAGACGTGATTGCGCAGATATGCGAAATTGTCCGCGGGCCGGTCTGTTACCAGGTAACAGGCGAGACAGTCGCCGAACGGGAAGCAGAAGCGCGTACCTTTCACGCCATCTGCCCGGACAAAGTCGTGCTCAAGATTCCGGCCACGACCGAGAACATTGGTCTTATTGCCCGACTCGGGCCGGGGATACCGTGTGCGCTGACTGCGGTCTATTCCGGTGCGCAGACACTTGCGGCCTGCGCCGCGGGTGCGCGGTACGTGATTCCATACTTCAACCGGGCTTCACGGCTGCTTGGCAACGGAGCTGAACTGGTGGCCGAAATGGCGGCAGTTATCGAAAGCTGCCAGGCCGACACGCAGATTCTTGCGGCCAGCATAAAGTCAACCGAAGAAGCGGTCGTGGCGACCCTGGCCGGTGCCGACCACCTGACCATGCCTTTAGAAGTATTCTTGGCTTTGGGCAATCACCATCTGTCCGACCAGGCGATAGCAGACTTTGCCGCGGACTGGTCGCGGTCCCAGAACCGAAGTAGAACAAACCACAGAGACACAGGGAACACGGAGTCAAGGAGAAGGGAGATTTGAAGCACCACCTATCGGGTGCGCGACATCGTTCCGTTTTTTCTCTCTTCCTCCTCTGTGTCTCCGTGGTTCTATATCGGCTTTCGGGTTGCGGCGGGGATAGCGGTCGGCTAACCGCCGTCCTGGGCTGAATCCTTGTCTTCTGAAGGCTGTGCCTTGGATTCTGGCGGGCTGGACCGGGGCGGGACACCGAGACGTGTAAGCGCCGCGAGCACCGGCCTGGTGTGCGCGGATTTTGCAGCCTGACCGCGGGTCGCGCGAAAGAATATTACCCAGGAAAGCGCGGCAAACACCGGCAGCATAAGCAGCAATAACGGCCGCAAGTGGAGCGCAAACACCATGAAGTCATAGACCGCGTGGGCAAGAACTGCGAGCGCAAGCCCCAACACCTGGAGGCCGATTGTCTGCCACCGACCGGCTGCGAACTTTGCCTCGCCCAAGAAATAGCCGGCAAGCACACCGCAGAAAGCATGGCTTGGTACGGCCAACAGCGCGCGCAGCACGGCCGCACCCTGGCCGGCATTGAATACGTAGAGCACATTCTCGACCGAGGCAAAACCGAGTGCGGCCGCAACCGAGTACATGATGCCGTCGTACGGCTCGTCGAATTCCCGGCGGTTCCAGGCATAGAGTCGCACGACTGCGAACTTCGCACCCTCCTCGACTAGGCCGACGACAAACAGGGCGGCAAGGAAAAGCTGGAGCAGGTTGTTCGACTTCGAAGACAGCCCGGTCAGGCGCTCCAGGGCAAGCGAAGTCGCGGCCGAGGGAAGAAGCGAGCCCGCGCCCAAAAGGAACGTGGCGGCGAGCGGAAACAAGGGCTCCCGGTGTCGGTCGCGCGCGTAGAAGAAAAGAAACAGCGCGGCGATTGGGGCCAGCGCCAGCACGAGCAGGGATACGATCACCGTCGGATATGCCGGGTCAGCAGGATCATCCGGGGTCCGTCACCAGTCACCTGTCCGTGCGGCTACGCAATCGGCGTCAGCAGGTAAGAAGGTCGGTTGGTCGGCTGGTGCCGACGCAGCAGCGCAACCCGGAAGGAAATCGGGCCGGAGTACTTGAGCTCGAAACGGAGCCTTCCGGCGCGCAGACCGTAGGTCCCCTCATCAATGATATAGGGCCGGGTCGCAGGTGGTGCGGCCTGGGCCGCGGGATGAAGACGCCGCGGCCGGATGAACCCGGCGTACAGCCGTGTGCGGGGAACCTCGCCGACATCGCGCACAATGACCGGCCAGCGGTTCTCCAAGAACAGCGGTACGCTGTTTGTCCGCAGGGTGAGACACGACGGTCGCAGCTCGAGCAGCACCATACCCATTGCCGGCCGGGAACGGGAATATACCTGGACCGTAGCCTCACCGCAGAGCCGGGCAACGCGGTCCAGACGCAGGCTGTCGGCCGGCGTACGGCCGGTCTTGGGAAACAGCCGGCGCAATACGTCGGCAATCCGGTCGACGTCGAGTTGTTCGGTCAGGCGACGAACGAGCGCTGACCGGGAACCCGCCCGGGAAATCTGGACCCGGGTGCGGGCCGCGAGCTGACGAAGCTCGGCAGTGCTCAGATTGGCCAGAAGGGTCTGCGCCGGCTCAAGCCGCACTCCCGTCATGGGCTGAGTATATGTTGGGGGTGAGCGTGGTCAAGCCAGCTTGGTTCGAGAAGCTCGCAAGCGTGTCCGGCCGCAGGGACCCGGGTTCAGCGCCAATGAAATGCCGGTTTGAGAACCCGGAGCCGGATGAGGACCACAACCGCAACGGTGTAGAGTACGGAGAACAGAATCGTTTTCACCAGTTCACGGCGTCGGGCTTCGGCCCTGCCGGCCTTTACCAGACCCTCGGCACCGCGCGACAAGAGCACAAGACCGATAACGTTTGTGGCCCAGTATCCGATAACCATCGCCGGCAGAAACAGCCGCCGCGAAACAAGACTCAACAGGCTGGCAAAC
This sequence comes from candidate division WOR-3 bacterium, assembly GCA_039801365.1. Lineage (NCBI taxonomy): Bacteria > Pseudomonadati > Caldifarciminota > Caldifarciminota bacterium. Next base: position 3,537 of record JBDRUN010000032.1, on the reverse strand, counting down.
CCGTAAGCGAGCGGCAGGTTCACAAAAGCGTCGTTCCACCACGACAACGGCGACAGAATGTAGCCGATGATGAACACAACTCCGCCGCGCAGCCGTGGCCGGACTTGTGTGCGCCAGAAATCCGACATTGATTCTACGTTACCAGTTGACCGCGTCCGGTCAAGGACAGGCTGACCGGGTTTGACAGCCGGGCCAAACCGGAGTAGAACATAACCTTGACGGAGGAAAGAGTATGAGAAAGACACTCCTTGTGCTCGGGATCGCTAGCGCGATTGGCGCGCTGGTTACGACTGGCTGCTCAAACAAGTACGTCCAGAACACGCTCAAGGCGGTTGGTGAAGAAGCCGCCTATGCTGCGATCAAGTCCGCGCTCGTTTCGGCTGGGGTAAAAAGTGCCGACCATATGGTTGATGCGGTTAGACTAGTTGCGGACAAACAGGACTACGGCGGCGCTGCGGCCGCGTTTGCGATTGCACTCGAAGAACACAACGTTGCCGCGGCGAACAAGCTTACCTCAAGCCAGGTGGTTGCTGCAATGCGGCTGGCCGAACCGGCAGTGCGCAAATCGAGCCCCAAAGTTGCGAATGCACTTGTCGGGTTCTGCGACTATGTTGGAACTCATTGAGAGCCGACTAGGACGTGCCTGACAACAACTCACCGGTCGGCGGGATGAAGTTGGAGGAGAAACAGAAAAGGAGGAAGCAATGCAGAAGACCGTGATTCTCCTTGTGGCCGCGGCGAGCCTTGCCGCGGCGCGCATCATCTACGTGCCGGACAGCGTGAGCACGGTCCAGGCCGGCATCATGCAGGCCGCGGACGGCGACACGGTACTCTTGGCGCCCGGTACCTACACCGAGACAGTGAACCTACTGGGTAAGCGCATAACACTTGGCAGCCAGTTCATCCTGACCGGCGACACTTCGGCAATCAGGGCCACGGCCATTGACGCCAACCGTGTCGGCACGGTGGTAAAATGCTGCTCGACCGAGAATACAACCACCAACATCATCGGCCTGACCCTGCGGAACGGGTACGACACCAACGGCAGCGGAATATTCTGCCGTGGCGGCTCGCCGACAATCCGGTACAACATCATCGAAGACAACCAGACCGAGGCAGACGGTGCCGGCATCATGGTGACGAACGAGGCCGCACCAATAATCGAGTACAACATCATTCGCCGGAATACGACTCCTGCCTGGGGTGGCGGCATCTACATTTTCGACGGTTCGTCGCCCCTGGTGCGGCGAAACGTCATCTACAACAATGGCAGCCTGGCACAGGTACCGCTCCGCTCAAGCAAGCCGGCGTTCGTTGCCGGCCGGCTGGTTGGCCGGGATGAACCAATTTACCAGCTTGCTACTGCTGGTGGTGGAATCCTCGTGACCAACTACCAAGGACTTGTGACTCGGCCGGTGATACATCACAACACCATTTACGGCAACAGGGTTGACCTCAACGGCGGCGGCGTATTCTCGAACCGGGCTGAGCCGGACATCCGCAACAACATCATGACTTCGAACCACGGTTATGGCGTCTATGCGATGGGCACGGCTGTGGTTTGTCCTTACAACGACGTCTGGAACAATACAACCGACTACGGCGGCACCGCCTCGGCCGGCCCCGGCGCAATATCAGCCGATCCGCTGTTCGTGGATTCAGCCGGCCGCGATTTCCACATCCTGCCCGGTTCACCCTGCATTGACGCTGGTGACCCGTCGCTGCCCAAAGACCCGGACAGCACGCGGGCTGACATCGGTGCATTCTGGTGCTTGGCTGGCGGTATTGTCGCACCCGGAAGCGAAACGCCCAAGCCGCGGCTGCGCGTGTGTCCGAACCCGTTTACCGGAGGAACAACGGTCAGACCGGAAGGACTCGTTCTAATCCGCGATGCAGCCGGCCGGCTGGTCGAGACAAGCAACACCGGCCGTTTTGGGATGAAACTTGCGCCGGGCGTGTACTTTGTCGAAATGTCCGGTTATGACCGGGCCAGAGTGGTCAAGCTGACCCGCTGACAAGGTCTGTAAGTCAGCCAGCCCGACCAGGGATATTCAGGACCACACTGGATTCTCCAGCGGTCTTCTGCCTAAGCCATCACATCCTCGAAGTCTTGGTCCTGCTGCATATCGCCTCATAGTAGCTAGGGCCTGATCCAACGCGGAGTGGTTCGGCAAAGACTCGGATATAGAGACCGCCAACAAACCTGACAAATGTACGGTCAACCACACAGCACAACGCCAGAAAACCTGCTCTCCGAACCGCCCTAGTTGCCCTTCCGGACATCAGGCCGCCCGTTGTCGGCAATGACCCGCGAAAACGCCCCGGGTTGGTAGCCTGGCAAACGGCCCGGACAGATACCACCTCCTGAACGGCCCCTGGGCAGGTGACTCACCGTGGTCAGGGCGGCCTGTCTGGGGCCAGGCAAGGAAGGCCGTAGGGCCTTGCCCTACTTCTGAAAACTGGGAACAACGGGTTAGCAAAAAACCGGCGCACGGTTGGTCACGGCGCAACGAAGAATCTCGCCGCCCTGCCACCGATTCAGATGGAGACTACCATTTCCGCTTGCAGCGGAGGGTTCTCCTGAGGCCCCGGCGGCTCGGGTACTATTCGGCCTATACCGGGTTTGCAAGGCGCTGGTTCGCAATAAGTTAGCTAGCGGCCTTCTCGTCCGCTCCCTAGGCTGTGCACCGGGCTGTGCGGACGTCACTGGGGGAGCGGCTACCCCAGGGCATCTTCAAGGCTCGGTTCGACCACTTTGCCCCTGACCTCTAACTTGTGCGGCTACGGCTCCGGTAGCGCCCTGTCTCGCCGTTTCTGTAACACCGAAGGCAACCGCTTCTGTCACCCCTCCGGTTACGCAAACGGTAACCCTGGGCGATACCGGCTCTGTTACCGCTCCGGACACGCAGGCGGTAGCGCAAGTTGTTATAGCTTCGCCCCTTGGCCCTTGGACCGAAGTCCGGCCCGGTACTCGCCGCAATCATCCCTGCGAAGTCTGAGGCGACCGTGCCGACTGCCGGCTTGACAGTCGCCCCTGACGCATTACTATACGCCGAAGCAATCGAGGCCAGCTTGGAAGGACTACAAAATGCACGGCACAACTTGGCGATTTCTGGCGCATAGCCCAAGTAACGACGGCAGCAGAACTGACGAACTTGTTGACCACCTACAGTCAGTGGCCGAACGCGCGGCCGAGTTTGCGGAGTCATTCGAGGGAAAAGAAGAAGCTTACCTGGCCGGGCTACTGCATGACTTTGGCAAGTACGGCGAGCTGTTTCAGCAACGTCTGCGAGGGGAAGCAGAGCACATTGACCACTGGTCAGCCGGTGCTTGGCTGGCATTACAAAGATACAAGGCAAAAGGATTGGCTGTCGCGCTTGCCGTACAAGGGCATCATATCGGGCTACAGAAGGCCAGTAGAGATTCGGGCCGGCCAAGGCACATCGTGACCCCCTGCCTGACGCTTGCGCGTTTCATATGATACCCGTAGCGCCAGCAACTCGTCAAGGTCGAGCGCAGGCAACAGGAGAACACCCT
>JBDRUN010000031.1 GCA_039801365.1 candidate division WOR-3 bacterium | reverse complement strand
TGTCTCGGTCGGGGACGGTCGGTTTGCGTTCGCTCCGGCAGAGACCCTGCGCTATGAAGTCCGGTATGGACCGCTGAAGCTCGGGACATTGGAGCTGGTTACTCTATCTCTGGATACGGTGCGGGCGGAGCCTTGTTACCACTTTCGCGGTGTGCTCAAGTCAAACCCGACACTCTCGCTCGTGTTTGAGGCTGAGTATGTTCTCGAGACATGGTGCCGGGTCAGGGACATGGTTACTTTGCGTTCTTACAAGAGAACGAGAGAGCAGCGGTACCGGACTGAATGGGTAGCAGACTTTGACTATGAGCAGCGGGTAGTGCGGTACAACGACAACACAGAGTATCCACTTGGTGGCTTGGCAAGGGACCTCGTGACGTTGTGGTACTTTTTCCGGACTTTGACAGTTGAACCAGGGAGTTCCATGAAAGTGTATGTTCACACGGACCGCCGGGATTATGACACCGAGTTTCGTGCACTTGGGCATACCAGGGTTCGCGTGCCAGCCGGAGAGTTCAGCTGTCTAGAGATGAAGCCGACGACTTCCTGTCCGCTGGGGGCAGCGTTCCTTGCTGACAACCCGGACAAGGTTCCCGTCGTGATAAGGACTCGTCTTGGTAGTGCGGTGGTGAGCGCGTTTCTGAGCGAAGTGGCACGGGGGAGGTAGCATGAAGCTTTACGCAGTTATCCTGTGCGGCGGCAGGGGAGAGCGATTCTGGCCAAAGAGCCGGCAGAGCAGACCTAAGCAGTTTGTGAATCTTGTCGGCCGGATGTCTCTGCTCCAGGCGACTGCCAGTCGGGTGAAGCCGCTGTGTCCGGCTTCGAGGCAGTTGTTTGTGGCCCCACGGGTCTTCGAGAAGCAGGTCCGGGAGCAGGTCAGGCCAACCAAGGGGTGTCTTCTGCTTGAGCCAGAGGGACGAAATACGGCGCCGGCTATTGGACTTGCAGCTGCCTGGCTTTCGGCACGCGCGCCGGAAGCGACAATGGTGATACTACCAGCAGACCACATGGTCGGAAGACAAAGAGAGTTTCTGGCTGCGGTTCGGTTCGCAGCCGAACTAGCACAGGAACACCTGCTTGTCACCTTTGGCATCTCGCCGACCAGACCTGATACCGGGTACGGGTACATCCATGCCGGCCAGCAAATACGGTCCAGAGGAGAGATGGCGGCGTGCAAGGTACTCGGGTTCAGAGAGAAACCGGACGCTGAAACCGCGCGGAGATATGTAGAATCAGGCGACTTCCTGTGGAACAGCGGAATGTTTGTCTGGCGGGTTGACGCAATCATGGATGCTTTCCGGAGGTTCTTGCCTGAGTTCTCATACGAGCTGAGTCGGTTGGCAAAGGTGGTCGGCACCCCGAAAGAACGTACCGCAATTGAACGAGCGTACCGGGTCGCACCGGCTACCTCGATTGACTATGCGGTGATGGAGAAGGCCGACAACATCGCCGTGGTCAGAGCCGGGTTCGAGTGGGACGACCTCGGTTCGTGGCTGGCGCTGGCGCGACTGCTCAAGCCAGACCGAACGGGCAACGTAGTTGATGGTCTGGCATTTCTCCATAATACGCACGATTGCGTTGTCAGCGCAGACTCGGGTCTTGTTGCCGCGCTTGGGGTCAGGGACCTTGTTATTGCGAAGTTCCAGGATGCAATCCTCGTGGCGCACCGCGACGGGCTGGATGGATTGAAAGTCATGCTCAGGGAGATGGCTGGTCAGAAGAATACCCGGCGGTTTCTGTGAAACTTGTATTCGCCAGCCGTAACGAAGGGAAGCTGGCTGAGGTCAGGCAGTGCCTAGTCGGCTCAGGCTGGCAGGTGATAGACCCCGCTTCAATAGGGCTAACGCTCGACGTGCAAGAAGACGGCAAAACCATGGCCGAGAATGCGGCAAGAAAGGCCCGGGCTGCAGTCAGGACTACAGGAGTGCTGGCCCTGGCCGATGACTCTGGCCTAGAGGTTGATGCCCTCGGAGGTGATCCGGGCGTTCATTCGGCCCGGTACTGCGGCCAGGGTGCGACCGATATTGATCGGTACCGTGCGATTCTTCATCGTATGGTCGAGGTGCCGGAGGAGAAGCGGACGGCCCGTTTCCGCTGCGTCATGTGTCTGGCTGAGCCAGATGGGGGAGAGCATTTCTTTGAGGGTGTGTGTGAAGGCAGGATTGCCCATCATGCGCGCGGCAGTTCTGGTTTCGGGTATGATCCGATATTCGTACCAGAAGGGTTCTCCATGACGTTTGCCGAGCTCGGACTGGACACGAAAAATCGCATTAGTCATCGGGCCCGCGCTCTGCACCAGGTGATCGAGTTTCTACGGACATATGCCCAGCCGCACGGGCGTTGACTTTTCTTCACTCCGGCCTATATTCCTAGCGAAAGAGTTCCAAGGTCTGATGGTTCCAATGCTTGGATAGGTCTTGAACATCAGTTGTTTTCTTGGGACTCTGTTTGGCCGGGGAGTAGCGCAGTCTGGTTAGCGCACCACGCTTGGGACGTGGGGGCCGCTGGTTCAAATCCAGTCTCCCCGACTCTGGCTGACGGTCCGGAACGCGGAACACAACGGTCAGCAGGACATAGGCAATAGGCTTGTGACGTGACAGGACGCGCCTGTAGCTCAGCTGGATAGAGCATCGGATTTCTAATCCGACGGCCGCAGGTTCGAATCCTGCCAGGCGCGTTTCTGGCTGATGTCTAGGCCGGGCCTGGGTTCAATTTCTGACTGAGCCGGGAGTCATTTCTTTCCTGGGAGAGAAGTTCGGTGGCGCGAATACGCCCACTCTTGTGTGGGCGATGCTCCCCGTGCCTGACCGGAATAAGTCCCATTGTGCAGGGGTAGATAATTGTGTGAAAACATGGCCAAAACCCCGGGTAGCAGGAAACTGTGAACGAGGCAGGAATGCAATGCCATTAGAACTAAGAAGCTACTCGGCCTTACGGTCGTACCCGATGCTTGCTTGCCTGATGCGGCTGGCGCGCGGTTTCTGTGCTTCTCGTCGTGAGTTCAGGGCCAGCCATTGAGCGTTTTTCAGACCGACACGAAATACTTGACAGGCAAATACTTGTTCCTAGAATGGACGCGGGTGGGCAGGGTACGGGGGCGGAATTGGGTGCGAAGCAGCAAGTGTATAACAAAATGCCGGGCCAGGAGCCCGGAAAGGAGGATATAGTGAGAAGAGTACTGGCTGCGTTTGCAGTGATTGCCCTGCTGTTCGTGGTTGCGGGCTGCCCTGGTGCGCAGAAGATAAAGGACCTTGAGTCGCAGGTCGCAACACAGCAGCAGAAAATCACTGAGCTCGAAGGACAGGTAGCGAAGTTGACTGCGGAGCGTGACTCGCTCCAGAAAGTCGTGACCGAGCTTGAGGCTAAGGCAACCGGCGGTAAGACCCCGGGTAAGACTCCGGGTACCACCCCGGGTGGCACGAAACCCGGCGGGCTGAAGCCGCCAACTCAGAAGTGAGCTGGTAAAAGGTAAACAACAAGAGGTGAAACAATGAAAAGAGCACGATGGATTGTGGGTGTCGCGGCCCTGGTCTTGATACTCGGCGCGGGCTGCGAGCAAATCTCTGAAATCGGCAAGCCGGTTGTTGTTGTGACCGTGACCAACTCTGGTGCCACTCTTCACCTGACGTGGACGGCGGTGACCGATGCCGAGGGGTACAGGATAAAGGCGGGCGATTCCACCTGGACAACTACCAGTACGAGCTTCGATGTGTCGGTGCCGGCCAAGAAGGTGGAGGTGACAGCCTACAGCGGTACGCTTGAGAGCGACCCCTGGACTCTCGACTGCGCGGTCGAAGAGACAAGCACACTCGTACTGTACGGTATCAGTGACCCGGACCCGAATCATCCGTCCGGGCTTGCGTTCACGACCAGCGGCACCGCGACCGCACTTTCGCTGTCCACTGCCAACAAGCCGTCAATAGACTTCGTCTGTGACGACCAGAACATAACCCCGGTCGGGCTGGTCAATGCCGGGGACTACACCTGGCCTGAGAACTCGAAGGGGAATGCGCTTAAGAATTCCGGCTCAGCAAACTATGACGATGTCAAGATTGCTGATGCACCGGGTGCTTACACGACCCAACTGACGATTTCGGCCGGTGCAGTTTACTACCTCTGGCTTGACCATCAGAACAATAACTGGGATGTTACCGACCACTTCGCAAAGGCTAAGGTCGTCTCGATCGAGGACGTCGGCGGCTCCAAGAAGGTCACGCTGAAACTCGGGTATCAGAAGGTCGGCGGCCTGCGCTGGCTCGTCAACTAGTCTCCTTGTCTTGCGCCTCCGGGGAGTGCAGCACTCCCCGGACCTTTTTTTCGTAAGCTGACGCAGCTTTCATTATGCAGCGGGCCCATAAGGGCGGCAGGTTGTGATTGCAGTCGGGTCGCAGTCAAAGCAGCACGTCAGCGGGCCGGCCGCACCTGGTGCACTTACCGGCGCTGATGCCGGCCACGCGGCCGGCGTAGGACGAACGTTCAATAAGCAGGTTATGGCACTTCGGGCAGAACGTATCACGGTACTCAGCTGGTGCGGTGACGTTGCCGACGTACACGTAGTCGAGCTCCTGTCTTGCCAGTTTCGCCGCGGCCAGGATGAGTTCCAGCGGTGTCGCTGGCTCCTTTGCCCGGTGCCGTGGAAAGTAACGCGAAAAGTGCAGCGGTACGGTCCGACCCAGGCTTGCGACAAAACTGGTTAGCTCCTCGATTTCCGGCTCAGAGTCATTGCGACCAGGAATTAGTAGGGTGGTGATTTCCACGTGGCAGCGGCCGACCGCGGCCCGAAGTGTATTCTGGACCGTACTTAGGCATCCTTTGACATACTTGGAGTAGAACTCAGGTCTGATTGATTTCAGGTCCACGTTCATTGCGTCAATAAACGGCAGAAGCTCGGCAAGCGGCTTTGGGTTTATCATTCCGTTCGTGACGAGCACATTACGGATTCCCGCAGCGTGGAGTCTTGGGCACGCATCCATCAAATACTCGAACCAAATGAGTGGCTCGGTATAGGTGAAGGCAACTGCCGGCGACCCTTGCTCGTGGGCTAGCTGTACCAGCCCGTCCGGGGCGATGAACCTTGTCGGCGCAATCTCCTGAGAAATTTCCCAGTTCTGGCAGAAAGGGCAGAGCAGGTTGCACCCGTACGTCGCAACCGAAAGTATGTCTGAACCAGGCAGGAAATGATACAGCGGCTTCTTTTCAATCGGGTCCATATTGACGGAAACAACCTCACCGTAGTTTGTGGCCCAGAGCTTGCCGCCAATATTCTCCCTTCCCAGACACCGACCCCGTTTACCCGGTGCTACAAGACAGCGATTCGGGCACAGCTCGCATCTGACCTTGCCGTCCTCAGACTCCCAGTACCGTGCCGGATAGTTCATCTCCAGCACCGATTCCCGATGCAGACTGGAAGGACCGGTTTGCGTATGACCGACATCGCGGCGGCAAGCCGCATCCTTCTGAATGACTTGCCGGAATTGGTCATTCGGTAATTGGCGAGTAACCTGTCACTGGTCATCACGGCTCTGTTCAGTTCACCTTCCAGTCTCGTAGGTTTCAAGCGAATCTCTACTGTCCACTAATACGACGGCAGCCATACCCTCCTGCTCGCGTACCTTCTCGAGACCTTTGTCTGGTCCGAGCACAAACACAGCGGTGGCGTAAGCATCGGCCGCAAACGCTGTCGGCGCAAGGATGGTGACACTGGCGCACTTGTCCGCTGGGTAACCGGTGCACGGGTCTATGATATGGTGATACCGGTGGCCGTCTGCCTCAAAAAACTTTTCGTAGTCGCCCGAAGTCGAAACCGCCCGATTTCTGACTCGGAATACCCTGATTACTCCTTCTCCTCTTGGATTCTTCAGCCCGATTTTCCAGTCCCGGTCGCCAAACACTCTTATGTCTCCGCCAGCGTCAATCAGACCCTGGTTCACGCCTGCTGCCTGGAGCATCTCAACTGCCCGGTCAACCGCGAAACCGACCGCGACCGCGCCTAGGTCAATCTGTGCGTCCTCTAGAAGCAGCACTGAATCGCCCCGCACCAGTACCTGCCGAAAGTCAACAAGACTTCTGGCCCGGGCCAGCTCGACGCTGTCCGGAACTCGCCACTGGTCGCGGGTTACATCTTGCTCGTTGCCACCCGGTGCTGCACTGGTGAATCCCCATGCGTTAAGAACCGGTTTGACCGTAATGTCGAGCGCGCCGTCGGTGGCCGCGCACACCCGGAGTGCTTCGTTTATCAACTCCCGTGTGTCAGATGAAACTGCGGCTCTGCCGGTCCGGTTCAGGGTCGCAACCTCACTACCAGGCAGGAATGACGACCACAGTGTATCCAGTCTGAACATCTCAGCAAATGCCTTTTCAACCGTACGATTGAGCAGAGCTTTGTTCGGCGCCAAGGCCTTGATGCGGATGTAGCTACCGAAACCGAACTCGGTTCGGTCAACTTCGACAAGCCGCGGACCACAACACATTGTCGCAAGCGCGAACAGCCAGACCTTTCCGTTCATCACTCCAAATCTAGTCCGGCACACTTTCCGGTCAAGTCTAGCTAGGTCAGGGTCTGAAAAACATTAGGGTAGGTATGTCAGAGCGGACAGTCTGCTGGCCGCTTCCAACTTTTCATGGTCGCCAGACGACACCCGAATGGCAGATTTGGATTCGGTAAGTACTCATATGAAGTTTACCTGTAGGTAAACCGCGGTTGAGCGGCATGCCGAACCGACGCACGCTGGCGTCAAATGGCACAACTAATTCAATATTAGTCTGTTAGTTACTCGCGGCGTGTGAAAGCAGTGATACATGGGGGTCATGGGGCAGGTGGTCTTACTCATGGTCTGGTCTGTAGTCCGGCTGGCTGTCTGGCTTGTGGTCTCCAGTGCGGTTTCCCTCGTTGCCGGCCACACTGTTCGGGTCACTGTTTACCAGGTCGTCTTACCGGCAGTCTCCCTAATTGTCGCCGAGGCTGCCACCTTTGTGGCCTGCCCGGTTGTGTACCAAGAAGTTTGCTCTGCTGTCTATCTGGATGCGGCTCAAGTCGCCTGCTCTGCTGCTGTCCTCATCATCATTGAGGTCGCCTGGTCCATTGCCATCCAGGCCGCGGTCCAAGTCACAGGACAAGCCTTCTGTCCTGCAATCAACCACACTTCTGATTCCGACAAGCCAACCCCATGTCCCTGGGTGTCGGTACGAGCTCATCACGTCAGTGACTTGCGGTGCAAACAAACAAGCGCGTAGGATGGCAGATAGCCGGTCAAGCAACTTGCCAGTTAGCCTGCCAGCCGGCCGGTCTAGCTAATGCCTGGATGAGAAAGCTTCACTTGCACGCGCGGTCTTGCGAATTTGTGCACTGTCTGGTATATCATGCGACTTGGAAGTAGGGATATGCCCCGAAATACCCCGGGCAGAAACACGAAGCAAGCAGTTGCACAGTCCAAGGTTATCCGTATCATTTGCATCGTATGTCGGACCAGCCAGGTGCCAATAGCTCCGGTCAAGGTCCATTGCCACCGTTTCATGGTTGGCAGCCAGGTCGGCCTGGACATCGCGGCTCGTCGCTCCGGGTCTGGTTCTACATCGGTCTGGGACTATTTGTTGCTGCGGCGGCAGTGGCCGCGGTTGTTTTACTCGTGCTGCCCAAGCCGGCGACACGACCAGCACCGGTTCCAGCTGTCGCCGAAACGCCGGCAACCAGTCAGAGTTTTGTTGTTGTTTCGGGCGAGTTCATGCCGACGGTGTTGCGACGAGCAGGAGTGCCGGATTCGACCAGTGACGCTGTTATCAAAGCGCTGCAGGTCGCTGGGTTCAATTTCCGAAGGATGCGGCCGGGTGATTCCCTCAGGGTTTTTTATCGCGGCGACACTCTGTTTCGGCTGGAGTATCAGCAGAGCTACGAGCGGGTGTATCGGCTTGACCTTGATCCGACCGGCATAAGGACTTCTATGCTCTTGCGCTACGTGCGTTCGGTCCGGGATACGGTGCGGGGCGTAATCAAGTCGAGCCTATATGAGTCGTTGGTCGAGCTGGGGGAGAAGCCGGCCCTGATTGCCAACTATACCGATATCTTTGGCTGGGAGATTGATTTCTTTTCCGAGGTGCAGGAGGGAGATTCTTTCACGATTTTTGTTGAACGCCGGATGGCCGACTCGACGTTTGTGGGATACGGCCCGATCGTGGCCGCACGGTATAAGGGACAGGTGGGCGATTTCCGGGGATTCAGGTTCACCGATCCGGATGGCCGCACTGACTACTATAACCCGGAAGGGTTGTGCCTGCGCAAGACATTTCTGAAGTCACCACTTCAGTTTTCGCGCATCAGTTCGTTCTTTGGCAATCGTTACCATCCGATTCGCCACATCCGGTGTCCGCATAACGGCGTGGACTATGCCGCTCCGACCGGCACGCCGGTGTCGTGTGTTGCCGACGGCCGGGTAAGTTCGGCCGGCTGGAGCGGAGGGTATGGCAGATTGGTTGTAGTGTCTCACCCGAACGGCTTTGAGACGCGTTACGGTCATTTGTCCGGGTTTGGTAGGGGCGTCAAGGCTGGCGAGCGGGTTGTTCAGGGACAGGTTATCGGGTACGTGGGCTCGACCGGTCTTTCAACCGGGCCGCACCTGCACTATGAGGTCAGAAAGTTTGGTGCGCCAACGAACCCACTCAAACTGAACCCGCCCCGGCACGAACCGGTGAAGCATGTCTATCTCGCCGCATTTCGCGGCCTGGCCGATTCCCTGCAGCAGGCTCTGGCCTGGCCCATGCCGCCGCCACAACAAGGCCCATGACCTCGTAAGCTCCGGCCGCGAGCAGTTGGGTCGCGGCCGCGTGAAGGGTCGCACCGGTCGTCATCACGTCGTCCACGATGATTATTCTTTTTGCCTCAAGTCCTGTTGCTGGTCTGACCGCGAATGCACCGGTTACGTTCTCAAGCCTCGCTTTGTCGTCTACAAGTTTAGTCTGGCTCTTGGTGTTGCGAACGCGTCGTAGTGGTTCAATCACAGGCAGGCCGGTGTCAGCAGCTACTTCCCGCGCCAGCAGTAAAGACTGGTTGTATCCGCGCTCTCTAAGTCTCGCCGGGTGCAGCGGAATCGGGCAGATGGCGTCGGCACTCGCCAGTTCAGTGTCCTGATGCGCCAAAGCGGCCAGCGCCTGGCCGAGCGGCCGTGCCAGTATCGTCTTTTCAGAATACTTGAGTGCGTGAATCAGACCGCGGAACGGCGCCATGCCGTAGAGGCCAAGTGCCCGTACCCGACTTAGGGAGAAGGGAAGCCGGCACCGGCCGCACCGGTTGACCGCATCCGCACAGGGCCGGCCGCAGTCCGGGCAGACGTCCAGTTCGCTGGTCAGGAGAAGAAGCCGGCAAGGTTCGCACAGAAGTCCGTGTTCAATTTCCTCGTTGCACCCGAAACACACTCGGGGAAACAGGAAATCCCCAAGTGCGCGAACCAGGAAGCGGCCAGCTCTCCACAGATTGAGTAGGTTCACGTCAGCGACCGGAAGGCGCAAGGATGAGGGACAGGGCAAGTGCGAAGTGATAAGGGGAAAGCCCGGATGAGATACCATCCGATTTCGAATCTGGGGTATTCATCTGCCCTGTCATTGCCACTTCCCGATTTCAGGGCACAGCGGGTTCGACCGCGGGACGCTACGATTTCCTGGCCGGTTGTTTTCTGCGGATGAGGACAAGTAGAAGCACTAGTCCGACTGCGGTCAGGCCCAGGGCTACAACCTGGTTGCCCCAGAAGTTGGACGCGTTCTCGTAGTACCGGACAAAGTCAATCCCGAACCGGAACAGCGAGTAGAGGATGAGCATGACCGCGAACAGTACGCCGTCTTTGAGCTTGCGACGTTCGAGCCAGAGCGCGAGCGCAAACAGTACGAACCCGGCCGCAGACGAGTAGAGCTGGGTTGGATGGATGTGTTGGTTCTGGAAGGTATAGCCGGCCGGTGAATCAGTCGGGAATACAATGCCGAGCGGACACGATGTTGGCTTGCCGAAGCAGCAGCCGTTCAAGAAGCAGCCGATTCTGGTAAACCCTTCACCGAGCATAATTGCCGGTGCAATCGCATCCATCAGCTTGAGAAGCGGCAGTTTCTTGACCCGGACGAATACCAGGCCGGCGATAATCGCGCCAAGGAATCCGCCGTAGAACATCAGGCCGGCCAGCCCGCCCCGCCAGAATGCGATGATGCCGATAAGGTCGTGTCTAAACTCCTCCCAGTGAAATGCGACGTAGAACAGACGCGAGCCCAAGACAACGGCCAGGAGGATCCAGAGTGCCAGGTCGGTAATGGTCTGAGCGTCGACCCCGAATTTCCTGGCCCGGCGCTCGACCAGCCAGATGCCGAGAAGAAACGACAGGAACAGCATCAGGCCGTATGAGTAGATGTGGATGCCGCCGACCTTCAGAATTGTCGGAAACATCAGGTCTTCCTTGAGCCGGGCCTTGACCTTGAAGTGGGCCCGGCCCTGGTTAGAACCCTTACCTTTACGTCAGCCTGGGCCTGAATCCTACGACCCAATTCGTCCGGATAGCTCTTTTCGACCACAAACTCTCTGATACCGGCATTGACCAGCATTTTGGTGCAGGTCACGCATGGTTCGTGGGTGCAATAGAGCGTGGCACCGGAGACATTCATGCCGAACGAAGCCGCCTGGACAAGTGCGTTCTGCTCGGCATGAATGCCTCGGCAGATTTCGATTCGCTCGCCGGCCGGGATTCCTAGCTTCTTCCGCAGACATCCGGCTTCGGTGCAGTGCTCAAGTCCGTGGGGTACGCCGTTGTAGCCGGTGCAGAGAATCCGTTTGTCGCGGACCAGAATCGCACCTACCTGCCGACGCACACAGGTCGAGCGTTCGCTGACCAGTCGGCAGATGTCCATGAAGTAGCGGTCCCAGGACTTGCGTTGCTTCGCCATCCGACTTCCGAGTCAGCGGAGTTTCACTGCCTTTACAGTTGTACCGTCGCCGCCGGCAATAAGTCTCAGCCAGTAGATGCCGGCCGCAAGCCGCTGTCCGGAATCATCGCAGCCGTCCCAAGTCGCCCGGTACCGGCCAGGGTTCTGTTCTCCCGACACAAGAGTTCTCACCTTGCGTCCGGTACCATCATACACTGCGAGTTCGACCTGGGCCATTCCTGGCAGGCTGTAGAGTACGGCCATGCCGGAAACAAACGGATTGGAAACAAGCCTGACCGCGAGCTGTTCCGGACTAGGCCCGGCCGCAGGTTCGGCCACTCCGGTTGGCGGGTCGGTCGAGTAAAGTATTGCCCGCCGGGGTGCGAGCTGCCAGCAGCCCCGGTGATAGTTGCCGTCGTAGAGGCACTGGATGCCGATTGTCTGGCTCTGGTCCTGGATACCGACTGTGTTCGAGGTGTAGCGGTTCGCGGTCATGTACTGCATCAAGAACTGGCTGTTGCCTGTAGGCGATGCCAGCGTTGTATCGTAGAATATGAACTCGAATTTGTCTCGCACCGATGTCTGGTCGTAATAGGCGGCTGAGTCGAACTCTACGATGAAGCGGTGATTGGCTGCATCGTGATAGTAGTAGGCGTAGCCCATGCTGCCATAGCCTGGATAGAGGTCATCCCAGTTCGCGCAGATTGCGCCGGGTGGTGCCGCAGTGCCGGGCAGGCCGGAGTTTGTGTAATTCGTGGTCGTGTAGCTGCCCGGGACAATCCAGCCGTCGGCTGAGACTGAGAGCTGAGTATAGCGCTGGCCGTAGTACTTGAACGGGCCGAACGCAGGCGGCAGGTCAACGACGATGACCGCATCGTTGTGCGAGAAGTTGAGCCGCGTGCCCTGAGTGCGGATTTCAACCCAGGCGTACTCGGGACGCTGGTCATAGAGTGTGTCCTGGTCGTCGTAAGCCCAGTACAAGACCGGTTGTCGCGGGCCGTCCGGTATCGGGTCGCAGTTCCGGACTGCGCCGACCGGTACGTAGAATGGCACGACTGTGGCATACCCGCCCTGGGCGCGGACTAGAAGCGTGCACGGAATCTGGATTTCGGGCGGCATCGAGAATGTCTGTACGCGGAACCAGTCCTGGGTGTTAGTGCGTGTGCTTTCGGCCATTATCTGACCGTAAGTGCCAAGCGAGTCCAGTACAATAAGACGCGCATCGCCTGATCGCAGGATTGCGGTCACATTGTTCGCGTGGCCGAATCCGGTGTTGCGCAGGCTGACCGCAAGCTCGGCAGTTTCGTTTGGGTCAAGCCGGCCATTGCGGTTGCCACCGACAATAGTGTCGTTGACTTGCTGGCCAGCGTAGCCGAGATACGGTGCACCGACACGAAGGTAGATGTGCGAGTTCCAGACCGAGTCCACGACATCGCGGCACTGGAGCGTGAAGTGGATGTAGTGGCCGTTGGTGCAGGCCGATGCAACCGTGAACCCGTACCCGGCAGGCCCAGTGTAGGCTGAGTCGTGCGCAGGCACATTCCCGAAGTTCTTGACCGAGTCGGTCAGGGTTACATATCCGTCGCTTATCCTCAGTTTACCGATGACCGAACGGCCGATCGAGTCACCGTGATTCTTGACCCATACCGGTAGGATAATCTGTTCGCCCGGGTTGATACAGCCGTCGCCGTTGCCACGCGGTGGCGAGTCGTTCACGACTGACCGCAGATAGGTCACGTACGGTGAACCAGCGGTCCGGGCCAGAATTGTGCCGAGATGGGGCCGAATGGTGTGACCGGTGATGGTCAGCGCGATGTCGCCCGGGCTTGTGGCGTTGATTGCGAGTGTGACCGTTCCGGCCGAGTTTGTGTAGCCGTAGGCGTAAACCTCACTCGACTTCCAGGCACAGACAAGCGCATTCGGTACCGGCGTGCCCTGCCGGGTGACCGTGACCACAAGGTCGTAGTTACCCAGCGGCACGGTCGGCGGATAGACCGCGTCCGCAGTCAGTGGCTCGCCAGTCCATACACCGAGTGCCGGGTCGCCAAGCCACAGATACATCCGGGCGTTGTCGGTCCCACCTGAGCCTGAGTAGTATTTCTGGATATAGGCGTTCGCATTGTTCAGCATCCAGCCCAGGTCCCAGATCGGACAGGTATAGTTGCGTACCCCGGGGATCGAGATTGTGAACGTGTCGCCCAGAGACCGGAACAGAGTTGAGTCCCAGGCGTGATTCGGGATGGTGTAGGATGCCTCGGTTGCGCCCAGAGACGCTACAGCGCCACCCGGGAACTTGCGCATCCACGCTTCGCCGAGGCAGGTTGCAGTTGAAAGTACATGGTTCAGGCAGCAGCAGTTGAAGACCACTGGCGTCATGTCTGCATTGGTAAGGGCGTTGATGTTGTTCGCGGTCCAGCTTCCGGACGGGCACCAGCTCGACCAGTCGGTCTCAGACCCGTGGCCCCGGTAGTTCACCACGACCCGGCCTTCGTTGATGTCAGCCGATACCATCGCATTCGTGCCGCCCGCGCCGCCCATAATTGTGTCGAACGTGTAGCGGTAGTACGCGTACGGGAAATGATAGATCCCTCGGGTGCAGGCTGAGTACTTCTGCGGGTACTGTTCAGAATGTGCGGCTAGTGTCACCTTGGAGAACCAGTTGCCAGGCGGCGGGTTACGCTGGAAAAGGAGCGTCTTTTGTATCTGATTGCCAAGGTCGGTTGTACTTGAGGGGCTGAACCGGCCGATGCCAAGGTCGAAGTAGTCGTCGCCCCCGGTCGGCTCAAGGTCAGTGTACCACACGTCTGAATATCCTACTCCCGGATACGCATGGCCGGGAACTTCGTTGTACTCACCGACAAGCAGGACCCAGCGCAGGGTCTTGGGGTTGTTGCGTTCATACTCGGCGCGGACCGAGTCCTTGACCTCGGTATCAGTCCAGGATGACTTGGCAATCACCCTGGTTTCTACGCCCCGGCGATGGTGCCAGTTCACCAGGCTATCCAACCAGCCGCCCACGTAGTTCGAGTGAGCGATGACAAGATACCGCACACCCGGACTGTCGAACCAGTGCACGTCCAGGTTCAGCCGTTCAGGATTATCAATGAACCCTGCCGCCTGCCTGACCTCCCATGGTTCGACCTCGTGCCGGACAAACACGCCCTGGTGATTCAGGCGCACCCGCAGGTGGGAGCAGACGGTAAGTTCGCGCCGCGCCGGGTTGTATCTGACCGGGTTCAACTCAACTGTTGCAAATGGCAGCCCCCGCCAGGTTGACTGTAGCTCGATGCTTGCTTGAACGTCCGGGTAGGTCAAGTCTTTCGCGTAGAAGTTGCGGTCAATGGTGAACTGAAATTCATCCATGTCGGTCAAAGGCTTCTGTACCGGATACACGAGGATTCCGGTAATGGTTCGGCACTCAGCTTCGAGCACCTCGACCTGCAATTGTGCGTTGTCCGGAATTGCAAGATTCCGGATGATGCGCGGCAGTTGTGGCTGGCCGATATCTGCGGTCAGTGCTGGTTCGCCTGGAAGCCGAAGTATGGTGAACTCTTCATTCCCAACAGTTTCAGTTTCGGTTTCCAAGCCCGGTACAGTGATGTCAATCACTGTGGCGCTGCTACCCTGGGTGATGATACGAACTGTTGGTTGAGCCGGACGCTGGCTTGTCACTGGCAACCAGCCGGCAATTCCCAGGCTTGCAAGCACAACCACGGCAACCGTTAGTTTCTTCAACATCGCTCCTCCTTTGCTCTTTTCTCCGCTAACTCCACTTCATGTCGTTCGTGCCAGCTACCGGGTAGCAATCGCTTTGCTGACTAGATGACCCTGCGCGGTTTCAATCCGGCAGAAGTAAACGCCGGCACCTAGTTTGCGGCCATCGTCGTCGGTCCAGTTCCACATTGTCTCGTGGGTTCCTGGTTCGCACTGGCCCGAAACAAGGGATCTGACCCTGCGGCCAGTACGGTCGTACACCGCCAGTTCGATCCTGGTTCTGCTAGTAAGGGTATAGCGAAGGTGTAGCGTCCTGGCTGACAGGCTCGGGTAAACCTCGAAATCTGCGAAGTGCGTGGACGGCCGGGTTTCGGTGATTCCGGTCGGCGGGTCGGTTGTGTACTTTATCGCGCGCTGCGGCCCGAGTGGCCAACAGCCGTTGTTATAGCTGCTGTTGAACAGACACTGTATCCCGATGGTTCGACCCGGGTCCTGAATGCCGACTGTGCTCGACGTATAGCCGTTTGCGGTCATATACTGCATCACGAACTCGCTGTTGCCCGAAGGCGAAGCCAGCGTTGTGTCGTAGAAGATGATTTCGAACTTGTCCCGCAGCGAGGTTTGGTCGTAGTATGCCGCGGAATCGAACTCCACGATGAAGCGGTGATTCGCCGCATCGTGATAGTAGTAGGCGTAACCGGTGCTGCCGTAGCCCGGGTAGAGGTCGTCCCAGTTGGTGCAGATTGCTCCGGGCGGCGCGGACGTGCTCGGCAGCTCGGTGTTCGAGAAGTTTGTCGTCGTGTAGTTGCCCGGCGCAATCCAGCCGTCCGCGGAAATTGACAGTTGAGTATAACGCTGACCATAGTACTTGAACGGTCCGAATCCAGAGGGCAGAGTTACTACGATAACTGCGTCGTTGTTTGAGAAGTTCAGTCTGGTTCCAACTGACTTCACCTCGACCCATGAATACTGCGGATGCTCGTCGTAGAGCGTGTCCTTGTCATCGTAGGCCCAGTAAAGGGCCGGCTGCCGTGGGCCGTCTGGGATCGGATCAACGTTGCGCAGGGCACCGACCGTTATCGTGAACTTCACACTGTCGGCATAGTCTGTACCAGAAAGGTACACGGTAAAATCCACGATGTGTTCCCGTGGCGTGCTGGACGAGGCGTTGACCCGGAATCGGTCCGCGTTGTTTGACCGCACCGACTCTGGTGCAAGCGTACCGAATGTCCCGGTCGAATCAATTACCGTGATGTACGCGTCTTGCGTGCGCAGTTTGCCGGAAAGATTGCTCACCCCGACCCGACCTGCGTTCTTGAGGCTGACGATCATGTCCGCCTGTTCGCCCGGGTCAAGTTTGCCGTCAGCGTTTCCACCTGGTGGTGAATCAATCACGGTATTGCCCTGGTAGACGACCATCGGCGCATTGACAACAATCGCCTCGATTGCATCAATGTCGAACCCGCCGGTACCGATGTTGTCGTCCACAATTCGCACAAACCGGGCCGACTGCATTCCCGCGTTTGAGAGGTCGTAGCCCTGGGTGCCGGTGCCGAAACCGACTCTGGTCCACGGCCCGTTCCAACTGTTCGAAACGTAAACCGTACACGCCTCAGGGTCGGCATCATCTTCGACCACGGTGAAGTCGTTGCCCGGCCCATTCATAATCGGGGTCTTGCGTCCCATGTCAAAGCTTGCCCATGCGCCCTTGTCGAGCGAGAACCGGCGTCCGTCCCGTCGGCGCAATGCCCACCATGCGTTCGTGGCGTTGGAATTACCCAGTTTGTTTGTTATCGGCTGGAACGCGGTGTTGGGGGTGGCGGAATCCGGCCGCAAGGCGACGTTCAGGAATACGAAAGTATCAGGCGGTACAGTCACACCAGTGAATGTCTTGGTAACGTAGCCGTTGGCTGATACCGTTACGCTGTAGGTTCCGGCGTGCAGGTTCTTGTGGAAGTAACCGATCGAATCGGTGTAGGTGAACCAGTCCGGCGGGTTGACCGAGACGAGGGCATCAACCGGTTGTCCGGTCAGGCTATCAGTCACCCTGCCGCTGATGCCCCACATCACGCGCTGGATCATCTCCTTCATCGCCGACCAGTTTGCACGGTTTATTGTATCAATTTCACTCGGCTGACTGGGTTGTCCGTTACATACCTCGATACCGTACCCCTGGGCGCCGGTTGCACCGTAGTACCAGTCGGTCGAACCGCCGTTCACCGGGTACAGCCCACGCGATATCTGGCAGTAGGGATAGCCAGTGATTTGGCTGTAGCGGACCATTTCGTACTGGTGAACCACAGAATCCATCGTCGCAAGCTGAGTATAACCCCAGGGCCACATCGCCATCTTGGTCCCGGAGTGGTACTGGCTCCACATTGCCATCGGATTGTCGCGGCCCAGAAAGTACAAAGACTGGATTTCCGGTTCAGAGAATACGCTTGGGCCGCCGCCGTTCCAAGAATAGCCGTAGTTGCGATTCAAGTCCACGCCGTGACTGTTGGTCCGACTCCGCGATATGAGTCCGTCCGGGTTGACAATCGGCAGAAGCCAAATCTCGCGGTTGTTGACCCAGCGTGTGATGTCCGGGTCTGATCCGTACCCGTTGACGAGTTGGAGCAGCACCCAGTGTGCGATTTCGGTGCCGTTGTTCTCGTTACCGTGGATCGTAAAGTCAAAGCAGATGCGCGGCTCCATCTCCATCACGCCTGGATTGTCCGAAACCTTCATTGCTAGCATCAATTTGCCGCCTGCAGAAGTGCCGATAGTATCAAGCAGGCAGATGTTAGGATGAGCTTGAGCGATTATTGCCCAGGTGTCCCGAATCTGTTCGTAGGTGTGAAAGAAAGCGTCGAGTTCCTTTGCCCTTGCCCGGACGTCAGGAACCAGCACTTCAATCCGGTATCCCTGTCTTACCAGTTCTTGGTACGAAGATTCAAGAACTCCGCCGGTAAAGAACTCCGGTGTTACGTCGTAGAACTCCAGCACCTTGTCGGCAATCGGAGCGATCTGCTCCGGCGCGACGAATACCTTAACCGTCATCTCCTTCTCTTCCGGCACTCCGGCCGCGAAAGTCGCGGTTACGAGTACCGTCAAACCAACTATGATTGCACGACCCATATTGCCTCCATTGCTCATCTTCTGTCGTTCATTTTCCAGTCGCCGCCGGCAGTGCGGTAGGACCGAAGGAGTCAACGACCAGTACCGTTTCCGGCTTTGACCAATCAGTGATGTGCTCCAGGCTGTCCCGGGCCCTTGCCCGTACTGCAAAGACACCGCCCTGCCAGTACACATGAGACATCTTCACCCAGGTTCTCGGCGCTTCAAGGCCGCTCCATTCACCAAGGGTGTCACCCCAGTCGAACTGCAGTGCGATGCGCTCGCCGAGTGGATGGTCGCCGCAACCGAGAAACAGGACCGTGTCTCCAACTAAGACCGTATCCGGTCCTGAAGGACGGTGAGGCACGAAGGGTGCGTAGTCATACACTCTGACCGTGAGGGAGTCGGTCCAACCAGTTTCGTGCTTTTCGTCCCGGGCTCGACAGGTCACGTTGAATATCCCGGTGTCGGTATAAGAATGCGTCTCTGAGTACTCAAGCCCGGGGGGGGTCCACTCACTCCATTCTCCGCACGTTCCGTCGCCCCAACTGAACTGGTAACTTACATCGTCGTCTTCTGCGTCAACCGAGACGCAGGAAAACCAGGCTTCCGTATTCGGCCGCAGCATTGTCGGGCCGTAGACAATCGGGGCTGAGGGTGGCCGGTTCGAGCAGCCGACCGTGGCCAGAACCATGGCCGTGGCGGCCAAGACATTTTTCACTGACTGACAGATTACGCCCGACATGCAGTGTGTCAACAGCTTGTCTGAACAGGTAATAGTCGCTTTTTTCGTACCCTGCCTCCAGAGGTGGGGGCAAGCTGGAGTCGCGCGGCTAGTGGACTGTTCCGGGTTCGGGTGGCTTGACCCCGAGCGCGAGCATGCTCCGCGCCAGCGGTGCGTACGGCGAACCGGGAAATGAAACCACGAGCTCTTCCAGCGCCTGCCGGTAACGGTTCTCATCGCCGAGTGCCTGAAACATGTTTGCCTGCTCGAACAACTGTCTGGGCCGGCGTTGGCTCTGCGGAAATGCGAGCGCGAAACTGTCGAGTATGGCGAGCGCCCGCTTGGGCCCGGCCGTATCATGCAGGAGCCGGGCACGCAGGAACCAGGCCTGCTCGGCGACGTCATCGGTGCCCTTGCCCAGTGTTTCGCATCGCTCGAGTGCCTTCTGGGTGTCACCGGTCCGAGACTCGTACATCGCCCGTGCAAGTTCCGTCGCCCGTTCGCCAGCGCTTGACAGGAGCGCAAGCTCAAGGCCGTCGTTGACGAGCGGGCTTTCTGGAAACCGGCGCAACAACTCCTGACAAAAGTATCGAACCGAGTCGAATTGAAGTCGGTACAGCAGTACCTCAGCCAGTAGCATTAGAATCCGGTCGGTTTGTCGGCTTGCCTGTCCCAGGGTTCTGCGTGCCGCCTCAAGTTGGCCGAGCCCGAGCTGCGAGCTCGCCAGCCCGAACACGGCTGGTTCGTGTCCGGGTCTGGCGGCAAGAACCCGTTCGTAGCTGCTGGCTGCAGCTTTCAGGTCTTTGGTCTCAATCCGGTTGATCTCAGCCAGCTCGAACATGGCTTCCGGGTTGCGGTCCTGGCCAAGTAGGGCGAGCGCCTCACGGTTCCGGCCCAGCTTGCGCAGTACTCTAGCCTGGTCTGCTTTCAGGTTCTGTTCCTGATACACTGCAAGTGCGGCGTTCAGCGCCCCGGCCTCCTCGCACTCGTGAGCAAATCCGTACAGTCCGTCCTGGTCCATTACTTGGCGCGCGGTTCTGAGTGCCTCGGGCTCGCGGCCAAGAGCAAGGTACACTTCAGCCTGAGCTCGTGCCCTTGCCCACGAGTCCCTGAGTCGGCCAAGCTCGGCGAGGAGAGCCGAGGAACCGGTCTTGCGGCTGTACTCACGTATCCTTGGAAGGTAGGTCTGCAGCAGGTCGGTTTCTGAGTCCACAAGCGACACGATTTCCCTTGTCGCATCCGTGTAACGGTTCTGCAGTTCGTAGAGGGCAATTAGCCGCTCTGTATAGGTTCTTGTGTGGGTCTGGCTCTTACGGGCGGCAAGTAGATAGTTCGTTGCCTCGGCCAGTTCCTGCCAGCGTTCGAGCACGTCTGCTGCTGCGGTTGCCTGTTGCGGCCACCTGGCGACCAGGGCGCGTCCAAGTTCCAGGGCCTCTTTTCTTCGTTTCAGGCCTAGGAGTCCGTCAATCCGGCCGAGTACATACTGCGGTTCCTCAGGCGCAGTCAGGCTCAGACGACTGCTTACTGCCTCAAGCGAATCGTATCGTGCAAGCTGCCGGCACGTCCTGACAAAACCTTGATACGCTGCCAGGTCCCGGGGTGTCCGGTTGAGCACAAGCCGGTACTCGCTCAGCGCACGCTCGGTCTGACCGGCTTGCTCAAGGATTCTTGCCGTGCCGATGCTCTGTGCGGACGCAAGCGTCATCAGTCCAGCAAGTCCCATCAGCCTGATGAGGCCCGCGAGTCCAATCCGTCCCGCCAATCGCATGCTGCTCATGGCTGGTTCAGCAGTTCCTCGAAGTATGCTCTTATCATCCGTTCGTACTCGGCGAACCGTGCTTCTTTGAGCGAGCGCATCAGCTCCTCGCGCAGCAGCCGATTTCGCTCGCCTGAGTCCTCGGGCAACGTCGGGCTCGGTCCGGTCTGAAAAGGCTTTGCCGTCTCGCTCTCCCGTTCTTCCTTGAAGCCGCGCTGGCGCACGCTACGCTGGGCATCAAGGAGATGCGACAGAATACTCTCCTGCCGCTCCAGGAGCTCGCGGGTGATGTTCAGTTCAGCCAGGTCACGCTCGACTTGCTTCATTTCATCAAGTACTCCCTCAAGACTTGAGGTCAGACCAGGCTGCTGTCCGCCCATCTGCTGAAGCATCTGCTCCAGTCGTTCGCGCAGGCCGCGTTGCATTGCCATTATCCTTTCGAGTGCTGCCAGTTGTGCTGGAGTCAACCCACCCGGCACTGGAATCGGGATTCCACCCATCCCGGCGTTTATCTGCATCTGGTCAGCAGTCATCTGAGAAAGCTGGGACAACAGTCCCTCCATGCCGCCGGACATGCCGCTACCCTGCTGTGCCTTTTCCAGCGCCTGTAGAATCCAGCTCACGGTGTTGTCCAGCCCGGTCCTGGCCGAAAGCATTTGCTGTCGCGCCTGGCCAGCCCGATTCTCAACCAGTGACTGTGCTGCGTCCTGCATGTTCTTCATTGAGCGACCGAGTTCTTCGACCAGCTTGCTCGATACCGCCATGGTCCGGGACCCGAGCGCGGCCAGACTTTCAGCGACTACTCTGGTGCCGTCGGAAAGTCCCATCTGCATACCGGCCATTGTGCTGACTTCATCCAGCCGGTTCATGTCATTTGCAAGCTCTTCCTGCCGCTGGGAAATGGCAAGGAGTTCTTCAGCCGCAAGCAGCAATTGTCGCGCCACCTCATTGGAGCGTTTCTTTTTCATCCCCTGGCTGAGCGAATTCAGGGACTGGCTGAGCGATTTCAGTTTCTGCCCCAGCTTTTGACCGCTCGTTCTTGCCTGTTGGTTCTTTCCCTGCTTCATCGC
The DNA here is from genome assembly GCA_039801365.1 of candidate division WOR-3 bacterium. Taxonomy (NCBI): domain Bacteria; kingdom Pseudomonadati; phylum Caldifarciminota; species Caldifarciminota bacterium. Next base: position 2,595 of record JBDRUN010000031.1, on the reverse strand, counting down.
TTGGGCGGTTGAGTTTGCCATCTCACCGAGGCTGTCCTGCTCCATGCCTTCGGCCAGGTCTGCGAGCGAATCTCCGACCGCCGAGTCGGACATTGTCTCAGCCAGTTCTTTCATCTCTTTCTGCAGGCTGTCAATTGCCCGACCCAGCGCCTGTTGGAACCGGGACATCAGTTCCGGGTTCTCGGTCCCGACCTTGCCGACAAGTTCTTCCTGGGTCTTTGCCAGCTCCTCAGCTTTGCGTGCCAGTGCCTCCAGCCGCTGCTCTTCAAGTACCCGGGCAAGAAAATCAAGCGCCTGGTCAATGCTCTGCCTCAACTGGTCCTGGTTCAGTTTGAACTCAGACAGTGCTTTGCGTAGGTCCGGTGACTTCCGGTCGAGTTCCTCGGCAAGCCTGGCGAGCGACTGTTGAAGCTCCTGCGGCAATAGCCGCGAAAGCAACTCCTGGAGCTGGCCCAGCCGCTCCATCGTCTCCTGGTCAAGCTGGATTCCTGTTGACAGTTCGTCAAGCAGTCCTTCCACTTCCTTTTGCAAATCCTGAATCTGCTGCGCAAGGTGCCCCTGATCCGCAAGAACCTGCCTCAGGGCCTGACGTTCGTCCCACGAGAGGTTGCCTTCCTGCATCAGTTGCTGGCTGATTCTTTCGAGTTGTTCGCCGAGCTTCTCCTGGGTCTGCTGCATTGGGCCGAGTTCTTCAGTCGTCCGCTCGGTCTGTTTTACCGATGCATTGTATATCTCGGTCATTGTTGGGAACCTTACCCGGAACAGTTCGGTACGCGACGACTTCGGTCCGCTCACCGCATCGTTGTCGCTGACCGAAACGTAGTAGCTCATCTCATCACCCGGTAGGAGTCCGAGGTCCGAAAGGTCCCAGGTGTAGAAGGTTGTATCTTCGCGCTTGCCGGCCAGCAACTTAAGTCGCTTCCGCTCAAAACCCACCACCTCCTTTTCACTTCCTTCACCTTCAATGGGAACGGAAGGGCGAGGGTGAATGTCCATTCCCGATTCGACGTCCTTCGAGTAATGCAGGTAAAGTCCACCAAGACCAAAATCGTCCAGACTGTTAATGCCCAGAACGAGTTGCATGCTCATCGGTAAGTCCACATTCCGACCTGGTAGGAAGACCTTCACCAGCGGCGCTTCGTCCGGCATCGGGCGCAGTCTGAGCTGTTCGACTGGCTGGTATCCGGTCCCGCGTTCGTCGGCAAGCTCAATTCTACCTTCCCGGTCCTCAAGCAGCGTGAACTCTCCGCGAAACTCCGTCCCATTCCCGCCGACCACCAGTCTTACGGTGTCGTCACCGAACACGATTCTGCCGGCTGCGAGTGACCGGCTGGCCTCGCCCACAAGCTCGACCCTTGTTCCCTTCAGGGCTGCGATTTCGGTGCTGCTCGATTGGTAATCCGGCAGCCCTGAGTATTGCGGATACCGGTAACGGAACAGCATCCGGGTTATGCTCACTGGTTCGATGACCAGGACTTTGTACTCGTCCGATGTCCGAGAAAGGACCCTGAACCGATATCGAAAATCGTGCTTCGGCATGAGGGAAACCTGTCCGTTACCTTTGACCAGCGCCACCCGCCGCCGCTCGGCGCGCTGGCCGAACCGCTCAAGGACGACCTGCCTGAACACGCCTGCTGGCTCGACCCGGCACCTAAGCACCGCCTCGCCACCGGGCAGTAGCGATGTATCGCCCGGCTCTACTACAAACTCGACCGGCAACCTGTCGGGTGCGAAAGCGTTGACTACTCCTATTCTGCTTCTGGTCGGAAACAGCCCCTGGTAGCTCAGCAACAGAGCCAGCCCTGCGCCAAGGATAAGTCCACCCCAGAGGACCCTGCGCCGCTTGACAACCCGGCTGAGCGGCAAACCCTTGATTCTGGCCTCGGTGTCCGCAATCGCAGCATCTATGAGTTCCTGTGAATATCCTTCCTTGCTTGCAGCCTGGTACTCGGCCAGCTCGATTGCCGGTACCAGCTTGCCTCTCACTTCAGAAAAGCAGGTCTCGATTTGGGCTGCAAGTCGTCGGGTCGAAAGTCCGGAAAGCCATCGTCTTGCCAGATATGCGAAAGGCAAAAGGAGCGCTAGCAGCAGCCAGCCGCTCCAGAACAAGGCCGCCACTACAAAGACGCCGAATCCGGCTAGACCGACTAGGAGGAGGACCAGCGCCGCGATGTCGTTCGCAAGCCGGAGCCGGCGCACCCGCGCAATGCTCCGAAAGCATACTTCACCGCGTCTCATCTCAGACAGAGAGGGGTTCAAGGGGTTGAGGGTTCAAGGGGTCGAGGTTCAGGAATCCGAATGCCGCCACCTGGACCCTGCAACTCCGGAACGTCTCTTCGCTCACCTGGGTATTCAACATTTGGTTACTGATGTTCGACTGATTATACCCGCAAACCGTTCGCTCTGCCAGCTGCCCAGCTTTTCGCCGTTCGTCCATGCTGACACGCCGAGCAACACCACGACCCAGTTCCCTAACCAGAGATTGAGCTCTAGCCCAGGTACATGGTGACCCCCTGAGGGCGGCCGCAAAGTCGGCTGGCATTCCGCCAAGAGACTGGCTTGCGTTGCGAGGAAGCGTGAAAACGTTGCTGCACG
>JBDRUN010000030.1 GCA_039801365.1 candidate division WOR-3 bacterium | reverse complement strand
GTCGTTGCGGGTGTCGGTCCAGACGACAAAGTAGTTCGAGCCGTCATATGCGCTCGCCGGCCACCAGTGTTCGTAGGTTCCGTACGACAGGACAACACCCTGCGGGTCGAGGACAGTGCCGCCAGGACTGACACGCGCACCATAGATGTCGATGTCATCTTCGCCACGGCGATAGTCTTCCCAGACCACAAGGAAGTTGTTACCGTCGAAAGCGAGTGCTGGCCAATCCTCGTCGTCACTGCCGGCAGATATCACGATAGCCTGCGTGTCAAGAACTGTGCCGCTGGGAGTCACCCGTGCACCATGGATATCAGTGTAGTCACCAAGAGTACTGGTCCAGACCACCAGGTAGTTAGAGCCGTCAAAGCTGACACGTGGTAATTCCTGGTCGTCGGCGGCAGTTGAGATGGCGATGCCCTGAGGATCAAGGACTGTCCCTTCAGGACTCACCCGCGCACCGTAGATATCCCAATAGCCATGGCGATAGTCCTGCCAGACTACAAACCAGTTGTTACCGTCAGCAAGAACGGCAGGACTCTTTTCGTTGTAGGTCGAATCGGCTGAGACGGGTATGCCTTCAGGGTCGCGCACCACCCCGGCCGGACTGACCCGGGCAGCGTAGATGTCAGTCGCCCAAAGCCCTGTCTGTTTAATCCAAGCAACAAGGAAATCTGTACCGTTGAAAGCGATAACAGGCCAATACTGCCTGCCGGGTGCGGTTGATATGGGAATCCCCTGAGGGTCAAGCACATTGCCGCCAGGCGTTACCCGGGCGCCGTAGATATCGTCATTGGCACTCCAGACTACGAAGTACACCCCTTGGGCAAAGGCAACTGACGGCCCCAATGCACCTGTGTTCAAGGAGATAGGGATGCCGTCAGTGTCAAGAACAGTGCCGTCCTGGCTGACTCGTGCACCGTAGATACTCGGATTTAACGGATCATGGCGCCAGTCTTCCCAGACTACGAAGTAGTTGACTCCATCGAACGCGACCCCACCCGTCCACTGGTTATCAGTTGCGGCGCTGATGACGACCGGGAGTGTGTCAAGCACGACGCCGCTGGGGCTGACTCGTGTGCAGTGTATGTCGTAATTACCAGAACTGCCGTCCTGCCACACGACCAAGTAGTTGGTTCCGCCAAATTCCACCGCCGGATAGTCCTCACTACCTTGGGCGACTACGACAGTCCGGTTGGTGTCCAGCAGAAACTCGCCGTCGTCAGTGAATTCATCTTTGCCGGCTGTCCAGCTACTCTCCCGACGGCGGTGTTGATGCAGTCTTCCTGCCCGGCCAGACGTAGGGAGAGTAGTTTCGGTAAGCCCCTGATTGCGACGCACTGACCGCACCACCTCCTGCGCATCAAACCCGGGTTTGGGGCTGCCAGCTTCGTGAAACCCGCTTCCCGACGCGACCAGAACCAGACCAAGTACTGCGATCATTACTGCTGTCCTCATGTTTCACCCCTATCTTTGGACGATTACCTTTCGGACTGTATTGACCCGCCTCCCCTCTTCAGCCCCCCGCACAAAGTACACTCCCGGCGCCAGAGCCGAAACATCGTTGCAACCAGGCTGAAGCGGCATCACCCGGCGGCCGGTAGCATCAAGCAGAGCGATGTCAGATTGGAGCTTGTCGGTGCCAAGTGGCAGATTGAGGATGTTGCGGATGATGGTCGGGCCGAGGGCCGGTGTCCGAACTTCTGCGCGCGGCAGTTCGGCAACACCCGTGCTCGCGTAGCTGATTTCGTACATGTGGTAGTCGAACCCGGCTTCGTACAACCTGAGAACTCCATCGTTGCGGCCGTCACCGAGCCTCAGTTCGATTGCGTCCGGGCCGTCCCATATCGTGTCGGTCACCCACCCGCCGCCCTCATAACTGAATTCGTAGACGTAACCCCAGGTTCGCGTCGCGCCATAGACTCGGCTCACGCCGTCGTTGCGGCCCGGACCGATGGTAATGGCATTCATATCGCCCCGGCCTTTGATGCCAACAGTGTCGCGAACCCACGTCGTTCCGGTCCAAGTGAACTCGTAAGCCCGGTAATCCCAGTCCCCGCCGTACACCCGCTGGATGCCGTCGTTACGGCCCGCGCCAACGGCCAGTGCCGACATATAACCGGCGTTGCCCTTGCCCACGGTCTGCATCTGCCAGGTCGAACCGTTCCAGGTGAATTCGTAGATGTAGTTGTCGGTGTTACTGGCGTAGACCCGCCGGACCCCGTCGTTGCGCGCCGTTCCGACCGCGACGCGTATCATATTGCCCGTGCCCGCGCCCATGTCGAGCCGTGTCCAGTTCGAGCCGGTCCACGAGAACTCGTAGAGGTGATAATCGAGGCACGCAACGTAGAGCCGGAGCGTGTCGTCGTTGCGGCCCGCACCGATCGTCACCTCGTTGATCTCACGCGGGCAGGTGCCGACCTGGGACTTCTGCCATACCGAGCCGACGCGCGAAAACTCCCAGACATATCCAGGGTTCAGGCCGTAGTCCGTGGCGTAGACCCGGTTCACGCCGTCGTTACGCGCCGCTCCGACCGCGACCGAAGTCATGCCCCGGTTCGCCCCGGCTGCCCCAACCTCGGCCTTGAGCCAGGCGCTGCCGTCCCACGAGAATTCCCAAATCCGGTCGTCATTGTTCGAGCCGTAGACGCGGTTCAAGCCGTCGTTGCGGCCCGGACCGATGCAGACACCGGTCATGTTGTTGCCGCCTGAACCCATATCAACCGACACCCAGTCACCCGACGCCAGAGACGGCGTCAGGAAAACCAACCCAAGCACAAGAATACCTGCCGTTAGCATAGCTTCTCTCCTCTTTGTACCCAAACCTGCCGCGCCATCGTACTCCGCTGAATGACGCCGACGCTCCATGGTCACGTGCTAGTGTAGTATCGGGACTCTGTCCGTCAATAGCGGACTGAGGTTGGACTGTCCGTCGGCCTAATGGAGGATAACTTCCGTGTCTGGCATGCCAGCCTTGCACCGGCTCCGGCACACTCTGCGATAAAGTACACCCCGGGCGCAAGGTGCGACACAACTTAGACGCAAGAGCTGACAGAAATACAAGAAGCGCAGCCTTCTTTGTTGTAGTTCTATATCGGCACTGGGGGTGTAAGAGATTGTTGACAAAGGAACAGACCTTCTGCATATTCACTCATGTTTGACCAATGCGAAATTGCAGTCGCTAGCAGACTATTCCCCGGGACTCCTAAGACGAAGCCTAAGGATTACTGGGACAGCATTGGAAGAACGTATAGCGATACGACGTAACACACAAAACAAGGAGGAGCAATGAAAAAGCTCTGGTTCTTTCTCCTTGCTGGCTGCTTTTTGGGCTGCACCCAGAAGCAAGAACTCTCACTCACCCTTCAGATCACTTCCCAACCCCAGGGCGGGCAATATGTCACAACCCTCTCCTGCACTTTTGAGGCCTATACCATGGAGGTATGTCCCGGGGGTGGCATCAGGAACGTTAGAGTTCTTGCCTACTGGATGACCGCCCAAGGCAACCATAAAGAAACTGAGTATAGCTTTGGGCCTACACCAGACCCGATATCATATACAACAACTTTTTCTGCCCCCCCGGGCATGTTCCTCGACAAGACTTTCTGGGTTGAATTCCACTGGCAAGATGCTAACGGTTCTCACGTAGTCAAGAGCCAAGAAGCAGTCTGCATCGTACCATAGGAGAAGTGACAATAGACCCAGGGCGTTGAAGTATACCTTTCAGCTTGGCATGCTGTTTGTTTACGGTAATCTGGGTCTGTAGTCAGTGCGTTTGTAAGAGCCCCGAATCGCGGCGGGGAGGCCGCTCCTATGACGGACTTCACGCCATTTTCGCTGTACTCTAACAACCAATCCCGGGCTAACGCACGACGATGGCCTTCTGACAGCTACCGGCTGACGCCCCATAGCCCGCGGCCCGTATAAAGTAAATTCCGGGTGCAAGTCGCGAGACGTCGTTGGTGCCGGGCTTCAGATGCAATACGTTACGGCCAGAGGCGTCGAGCAGGGCGCCTGGCGCTCGAGGCCCGGCGCCGGGAACTTCTGGCCGAAACAAGACATCGCGGACGATCGTCATCATACCCATCGTCTCTACCCCAAGGCTTGCCTTTTCCTCAAGTCCCAGTCCGTGCGAATACCACACGTCTCCCAGTGCCGAGCCGTTGTATCCGCCCAAGACCCAGAGTCGATTGTGATACACTGCCCCACCGTGGTTGGCACGCTGTGGCCAAGGAGCGGTGTCATTGGCGGCGACCCAGTCAGTGCCATTACTCGAATACCAGACATCCCGGAAGTAGGTAGTCGGAGGTGTCCGACCACCCAGCACCCAGAGCCGGTTGTCCAGTACAAGCAGTTGGTGATACTGACGGGCAGACCAGGGCGCGTTGGCCGTTGCTTGGGTCCAAGTGCGACCATCTTCCGAGTACCAGACATCATTGTTCGGGCGGTCGCTGTAACCGCCAACGACCCAGATTCGGTTGTTGAAGACCTCGACCCGGTGCCCGGTTCTGCGAGTCCAACCGGCATCTTCGGTTACTCGGGTCCAGTTCGCACCGTCTGTCGAACACCACACGTCATTGGCATAGAGCTGTGTATCCGGCCTCAGCCATCCGCCCAGGAGCCACAGAGTATCACGGAACGAGACCACCTGCGTGTGTCCGCGCGGTCCCCAAGGCGCAGCGGACGTTGCCTGTATCCAGTTCATGCAGTCGCTGGAGTACCAGACGTCGGCAAGAAGTTTGGTTCCTGCTTGGTAATAGGCTCCGCCGAATATCCAGACTTTGCCGGAGTGGACAACAGTCGCGTGTCCCCATCGGGGACGCCAGCTGGCTGCCGGCACAGCCCTGGTCCACTCAGCACCATCAGTGGTGTACCAGATGTCGTTGTAGTCCAGGCTGAGGTCCCATCCGCCCAAAAGCCAGAGCCGGTCATCAAAGTTCGCAACCCCCATGTGGACCCGCCACTGCCAGCCCGTGAGGTCCGCAGCCTTCGTCCAGGCAATCTGAGCAGAACTCAATCCTGCGCTTGCACAGACGGCGATCAGAATCATTCGTTCCATACCTTATCCTCCTCACTAGCGTAGTATCAAGATTTCTTCCAATACGTCGTACCCAAGCCTGTGCAGAAAGTACGCACCGGGCGCCAGATGCGATACGTCATTCGTGCCGGTCACAAGCCCCATCACCTTCCGGCCTGTCACGTCGAGTAGTACATCACGCTCTACGCCTGACACCGGAGGCAGTAACAGCACCCCGCGGACGATGGTCGGGCCGAAGTTCGGCATTCGCGCTTCGGTCTTCGGCATCTCCCCGACCCCTCCCGGCGAGTTGCGCAGAACCGACACCGAGCGACCGTTTTCGTTGGCGATGTAGGCGCGGTGCCGCGCCGGACTCCAGTACGCAGTGCCCGGGATGTGCCCAACCGCGACTGCAGCCAGAACTGAGTCACCCGAGCCGTCGATTACAAGTGCTTGGTCGGTCATACGACTCGTGACATAGACATTGCCGGTGACAGGGTCGGCACACATGCCCCAAGGAATGCTGGGAAAGCGAATGGTCCTGAGCGGCGAGTTTGTTGCGCAGTCAATCACCGTTACATCCTCACCGGCGTAAGTGCCGCAGTACAGCTTGTCGGCAAAAGAGTTGTGACACATGACCAGCGGCCACATCCCGACCTGAACATAGCCGATGAGGGTATCTGCGGAGCAGTCTATAACCGCGACTACCGAGTCAACATGCAACCCGCAGTAAAGGCGGTTCTGCGCCGGGCTCAGACCGACCGGACCCGGCGAATCGCGCAGGTTCACGCGGGCCTCGACCGAGTCACCGGACAGGTCAACCACCTCAACCATGCTCCACGGCGAGTTGGCGATGTATAGCTTGTCTTCTGCTGCGTTGAGGCAGGTGACCGCCGAACCATATGTCAGCGCGACCCGCCGCACGACGGTGTCGGCCGCGGCGTCAATCACGACCAGCGTGTAGTCGTCGTGACAAACGCAGTAGATGCGATTGCGGACTGCATCGTAGCAGAGTCCTCCGGGATACCGGCCAACACTCAGGTTCTTTGTGACCGTATCTGCTGCCGCATCAATGACTGCAATTGTGCCGTCCGGAATAGGCACATACAGCTTGTTGCCCGCAGTGTTGAAACATAGCCCACCCGGACTGCTCCCGCACGGTATCCTGCCCAACACGGTGTTGTGCACGGCATCAATGATATGGACGCAGCTGCTATCGGAGTTGACGTTGGTGACGTACAACTTTGTGCCGTCAGCATTCGCAACCATCGAAACTGGGATGGATGTTATCGGCAACTCAATCGTCGTCTCCAGCCACTGGGCGAAAGAAGCAGTAACCAAGAAACAACATCCGGCACACAGGCAGAATCTCCTTCGCACCCTATTCTCCTATCTGGTTATGATGACCTTGCCATCAACTGCTGATTTATCGCTAATGGCTGACGGCCCACGGCCAGCAGTCAGGATGAAGTAGATGCCCGGTGCGAGTTGGGAAATGTCGTTCGGCCCGGGACGCAGTTCGAGCACCCGGCGCCCGGCGGCATCAAGCAGCCAGCCCGATGTTGCCCCGACAGCGAACAAGAGCTGAACACCACGGCCGAGAATGGTCGCTGCCGGCACAGGTATCTCCCCGAAACCGCCCTGCCACTCAAGCACCCCGGAGGCGCTGCGATACCTGGCTGTAACCAAGTCCATGAATGTGGAGTCATTCCATACATAACCGACCACACACGGGTCCTTCGACGGCCCCACCTCAACGTCGTAGTATGTGTCAAAATCCGTACTTCCACCGTAGGTCGCACGCCACAGTTCGTTGCCGAGCGGGTCGTACTTGACGATAAGGCAGTCCTTGTCCGAACTGCTGATGCCGGTTGAGCCGACAACATAACAGCAGCAGTCCCGGTCAACGGCAATGTCAAACGGCCTGTCGTCATAGGGCCCTCGGTAGTGTGCGGCCCAGCGCAGACTGCCGTCGCGGTCGAACTTGATGGTCAGCAGGTCGTTGGCGGTGCCGGTCCCGCGCGTCCAGCCGGCGACGTAGATACTGCCGGCGCTGTCAATCGCCATCGCGAACGCCCGGGTATCGAAGCTGTCCGGAGTGTTGTAGCACCGGGTCCACACCGTGTCGCCCTGCGGATTGAGTTTCACCACCAGCAGGTCGAGCGCCCGGCCCGCCTCGGTATAACCGGCCCCGTACAGGCAACCGGAATCATCCACGACCGCGGCCACGATTGCGTCATCCCCGCCGCGATCGAAGAACCGCATCCATTGCAGCACGCCTGCCGGGGTATATTTGGCCATGACGGCGTCCTCGGTGGCGCGCCAGCACCGGCCGGCGACGAGGATATTACCCGACCGGTCAAGACCGACGCCTTCGTAGCGGTCGTTCTCGCTGCCGGCGCCGCCGAAAACAGCAGTCCAGACTTCTGTGCCCGAAACATCCAGCTTCATCAGCATGCACCGGGAAACGCCCGAGCCTGTCCATTGTTCGCCCGCCACATAGATATTGCCGGCGGCATCGGCCACGGCCGCGTTGGTTATCTCATTGGTGTCGCCGCCGGCACCGGCAGCGGCAATCTGCGGCGACCCGGTAACCGGGTACTTGATGCGCAGAATATCGTAGTCCTGCGGACTGGCGCTGTCGGTCATGCTGTGACCGACCGAGTAGAAGTTACCCGCGGCGTCAAACGTGGCAGCGGTCGCCTGGTCATACCAGGCGCCTGGGCCGGTATAGAAATCGAGCAGCAGCTGGTTCCCGATGCTATCGTAGATAATGGTGACAAAGTCCTCGCTCGAGCTTGTGCGGACGCTCTTGCCTGTGGCACAGACGCGGCCGGTCTGGTCTACGGCAATCGCCTGGCCGTAATCGTGGATCGGACCGCGGTACAGCCTGATCCAGGCCGTGTCGCCCTCGGCAGCAGCGATGACCACTAGGCAAGACAGTGCGGACAGTATTTGGATTCGCATCAGTTGCTCCTATCATGATTGTCGGGCCAGGCGCATCGCTGCGCTTCTGCGCGCCGACGTAATGCTTCCCTATCAGTGTCACTTTCATATCGCCTCTTTGGGTCGTGGTAAGGGTCTCCGACCCGAACCATCAGGCTCCGTTGTTGTCTCCAGATATGCTGTCCGCCTAGCGCGTTACGACGACCTTGCGCTCAAGCGAGCCGGATGGCGTCGCGGCACGCAGGAAGTACGTCCCGGCTGCAAGCCTGTCGAGCCGTACCTCGCCCTGTACTTCGCCACTCCACACCGGTTGACCGAGAACGTCGTACACGTCAACCCGTGCCGGAACCGCTCCGGGCAGGCGCACGTTGAAAGCGCCCCGGCTCGGATTGGGCACGATCGTTAATGAGCCTACCGCGCCGCCATGCTGCTCTTCAGTGCCGACCTGGTTGACAACGTAGTACTCGCTGATTTTCAGACAGTTGGTGTCCGAGTTCTGCCGGCCGCCAAAGACCCACATACCGGGAGTACCAACCCCGCCAGCCTCGGCCGGGATGTACACCCCGGCGTGGTTGCGCCGACGCTGACCAAGACTGGGGAACGCAGACCACGAGTTTTGCGCTACGTCGTAGATGTAGCAGTGGGCCGACTCACTCGACCATGTCCCGCGACCGGCAATGATGACTTTCCCCGCGAACTCGCCCGGGTCATCAGTGTCGAATCCGAATCCGCGTGACTCGCCATTCGCACCCGGCATGCTGGCGACCGTGGTCCAACCTGCAGCAGTATCTGCCAGGTTCAGACGGAAGCACTGGGCCTTGGCCGTGAGAGCATTCGAGGAGTAAGTATCACCGCCGCAGGCAAACAGAAACGAGTCAACTATTGCGAGTATCGGGTAGGCGCGGGCCAGTGGCATGTCCTTGAGCCGCGACCACCGCGAACCGGGCGTGCCGAGCGGGTCGAAGCACCAGACTTCCTTGGAAGTGACGCTCGATGTCTGGCTGAACCCGCCCATCGTGAACATCAGGTTGTTGTAGACAATGGACGACTGCGCAACCGTTATCTGCCCACCGGAACGACCCGGAAAGGCGTCGGTATGCAACATCACGGCAGTATTGCTTATCGGATAATAGACCTGCACCGAGTCGGTGTAGTTGGGTGCCACGTCGTATCTGCCGCCGACAATGTACAGCCCGAATGTGTCTCCGTTCGGAAGGTCGTGATTATCCCGTAACAGGCAGACGTCATAGTTGGAGACCGCGAGAACCATGTCGGTGCCAACGTCGGCGTACACGCCGGTCGCAGGCGTGTAGCTGTAGATGTCGCCGAGGGTCGTGGAATTGCCGATGCGACCGCCGAGGAAATAGACCTTGGCCGTGGCCGGGAAGTACTCTCCGTCGAATCGGGTGTAGCCGAACGGCGACTGGGGCCCGTTCACCCAGGTCTGCCCGGCTACGATGCTGGCCAGCACCAGTACACCAGCCAGCGCGAACACAGTGTTACGCATAACCTCCTCCTTGGTTTGCAGCCTTCGCGCACCGGCCGGGCCAGAGGCCTTCGCAGGTCCGCAGCCGGAGCCGGGTCAGACCGGTGCGTTCTGGTTAGTTGTAACCGGCCCGGGCTGCACTGTCAAGTTCGGTTCAGTCATCTGGTTTCAGGCCGTGGGTAATGGAAATATGGGTCTTACCGTCCTGCTCGTACACAAGCATCTTGATTGTCTCGGACTTGTCTGGCTTTTCCCAACTGAGGATGCCGACCTTAGTCTCAGGCACCTTCACCCAGCCTGCCTTCTCGACCGACGTGCCGTACCAACTTTCGACCGTTGTCTTCTGGTCTTTGGTCACAAGCGTCCAGACTGTACCCTTGCTGTCCGAAGTCGAAAGGGCAATCCGCTCAGTCGCGGTCGCTCCGGGATAGCGCAGGAACTCGGGCAGGGTCGAGATGTCAACAGCCGCAGCTTCACCCATGGGCTTTGCCACGGCCGGCTTATCACTGGTTTTGCCGCATCCGGCCAAGAACGCGGCGATGACGACGATGACAGCCAACGTGCAGACGGTTCTCTTCATTCGGCCTCCTCTTGTCCAATCCTACGCAGGGCCCGGCTGCGGTCAACTCCTGTTGTCAAGAACCCGGTATTCTGCGGTACTCCCGAACTTGCAGTGGGAAGTTCTAGTGCCTCTGCTTGTTCTTATCTGACCCTTCGGTATTGTCCGACAGGTTTGACCCAACGCCACGACAACGTTTGAGGCAGAACGCTGAGCTGGTCTCCGCCTTTGTTTTTCGACAACCTGAACCGACCAAGCCGCGGCCAGCTCCGTATCGATCCTTAGGGTGGACCAGCCTGTCGCACCGGCTCAACGTGCTAGCCACGGACAAGATGCTGCCAGTGGGTGTTGTTCTCAAGGCGCAGCGCGCCCCGCCGTCTCACCGCAATGGCCGAGGTCCTGCCTAAGATAGCTGGGCACCGATTTAGTTCATGCTTCACGGCCGCGGTCAGCGTCAGGGCCCTATGATGTGCACGCTCCTACCGGCTGGCTGACCGCGACCAGCAAGCTCGTTCTGGAATGGCTCCAGTGAATTTCGGCACATACAGGCTGTAGCTACTATCCATTGACAGCGACCTGTCTGTCCCTATGCTGGTTCTGCGCCTCGCGTTCGCTCACAAACGCTTGCCGCAACTACTATGGGAGGTCTGCTTTGAACTATAGGTCTGTGTTACCCGTTCTTGTGTTCTGCTTTGTCCTGTCCGGCCCTTCCTGGGCGCTGCTCGATCCGGACCTGGCCCGCCGGCTGGAAACACTCGGCGCAGAAACGAAGGTTCCGGTACAGGTGGTACTGAAAGAGCAATTCGACAGCCAGGTGCTTGCGTCCCTGGTCGAAGGGCTGCCGCGACCGGTGAAGCGGGCGCGCGTGGGCCGGATTCTTCAGGACTTTGCCGAAAAACATCAACGTAGCCTTCTGGCCTGGCTGGAAAGGGAGCAGATGGCGGGCCGCGTCACCGACATCCACCCGTTGTGGCTCGTCAACGCGATTGGGTTCTCTGCGACAAGGGATGTAATCCTGGCCGTGAACAATCGGCCGGATGTGGACCTGGTGTATTGCGACCGAATACCAGTTGATTTTGCACCGCTGGACCTGAGCCAGCTCGTGCCCGGCGATGTGACCGAAAGTGTTCAGCCCAATCTCGTTGTCATAAACGCGCGTGGTGCCTGGGCTCAGGGCTCAACCGGGCAGGGTATCGTAATCGGCGTGGTGGACACCGGCGTGCGCTACACCCACCTGGACCTCAAAAACCACCTCTGGAAGTCTGACGCTTACCCCAACTGCGGCTTCAACTTCGCCTCTAATCAGTGGTCGTCCGGCCGGCCCGGGCCCTCACCCTATGACACCCTGACGCCCCTGGACTACAACGGCCACGGCACGCATTGCGCCGGCATCGCTACCGCGGATGGTGCGTACGGCAACGGCTCCCGCGACACGATGGGCGTTGCGCCCTCGGCGCTCATCATGTCGGTGCCGGTGGACGTAAACATCAGCGCGCCCTACCCGGACACCAGCCTTGAGAACAACGTCATGCAGGGCATGCAGTTCTGCGTTCGGCCGCCCCGCGACACCCTGAACGGCGCGGACGTCATCACGATGTCGCTCGGTCTCATAACTACCTGGCAGCCGCGTTACGCGGTCTGGCGCCGGGCCGAAGAGAACGTGCTTGTTGCCGGCATCGCGCACATCGTCGCCGCAGGGAACGAAGGCAACAGCGGCATCCGTACTCCAGGCAACTGCCCTCCGCCCTGGCCCAATCCGGCAAACCATCCGTCCTCAACTACCCTTTCGTCGGTCATCACCGTCGGCGCGACCGACAACTTCGATGAAATCGCCAGTTTCAGCTCGCGCGGGCCGACCCGGGTTTGGGGTAACGTGCCGCCCTGGAACGACTACACCTACCCTCCAGGACTCACCGACCCGGACGTAGTTGCCCCGGGCGTCCAGATTCTCTCCACTGCAATGAGTAACGACCAAGCCTATGTCACGATGACCGGCACCTCGATGGCCACGCCCGCGGTCGCTGGCTGCGTCGCGCTGATGCTTTCCCGCAACCCCGAGCTTACCCCGCGCGAGATTGACTCGATTCTCGAACGCCACAGCGTTGTTGACCTTGGGTCATCGGGCAAAGACAACGTCTTCGGCGCCGGCCGCATCAACTGCTCGCTCGCGGTCGCCCACACCCCGCCGGCCGGCCCGCGCCACGATGTCGCCCTGGTCAAGGTACTCGCCCCGGCCAGCAAGGTCGAGCCCCATACCCCGCTCGCGCCCCGCGCCACTGTGCGCAACGCCGGCACGTACCCCGAGTCCGACGTTGTGGTCCACTGTCGCATTGACTCACTCGGCGTGCCGGTCTACAACCGTTCCCGCACCGTCACCCTGCTCGACAGCGCCGCAGTTGACACCGTGACGTTCCCGGACTGGTCCACCGGCCCAGGCAGTCAGACCTACCAGTTCACCTTCTGGCACGCTCACGTCCCGGATACAAACCGAGCCAACGATACCATCCGTACCCAGACCACAACCCGCGGTCACGATATCATTGCCGCCGGAATGTCGGTCGGCCGCAAGACCAAAGCGCTGCTGCCGATACGACCCGCGGTCACGCTCTCAAGCACCGACTACACCGAACGCGGCTTCCGGGCCTACTGCCGCGTGGACTCGGCCGGCACGGCTGTCTACCGCGACAGCCTAGCCGTGGACAGCGTCGCGGCCGGCGAAAGCCGCAGCTTCACCTTCCCGAACTACTGGAATGTCGGCCCGGTCGGCGTGTCCTACGACGTCGTAATGTGGCACAACTGTTGGTCGGATGAAAACCGCCGTAACGACACCTTGCTGGTCCGCACCGAAACCTACCGTCCGTCGCGCATCCTCATCCTTTACGCTGACGTCCTGCCGCCCGAGTCCACGCTCGGCGTGCGGCTAAAGGCGATGGGCGACTCGCTGGAGTATGCGAGTGTGTTGACCTCGACGCCCAAAGTGGCCGACCTGCGGCCCTACGATGCGGTCGGAGTGTTTAGTCGCAGTGCCTACTACAACAAGACCGCGCTCGGCGACACGCTTGCCGCATACGTGGACCTCGGCGGCGGCGTGGTCATCGGCAACTTCAGCTACAACGGTACCGTGACTAACCTTGCTGGGCGGGTAATGACTGGTGACTACGCCGCCATCAAAGTCGGCACCAACTGGTCAACCTCCGACACGATGGGCTGGCGCGAACGCACCCATCCAATAATGGCCGGTGTGGATTCATCGCGGGACGTATTCCGCTCCACTGCCAGTGTCGCGGATAGTGCTGAGACTGTCGCGCTCTGGTCTGACGGCCGGCCCTATGTTGCGGTGAGCCGGAATCAGAAGGTCGTCGGCATCAACCAGTATCCGGGCGTGTACAGCCAGAACCCGCCACAGCGCGGTGGCGACTGGGCACGGGTCTGGCACAACGCATTACTCTTCGTGGCCGGCTTGCCGGTTGGCGCGAGGGAGTCGGAACCGCTACAATTGTCCGGTCCGGCCACGCGACTGAGCGTTGCGCCCAGCCCGGTGCGACGGGGAATGACCGTCAGCTATGCCGTGCCGGCCGGGACCGCGTTCCGCGTCGGCATCTACGACTTGTGCGGCCGGCTTTTGTGTACGTTGGCGACCGGCTCAGGCCCGGTTCAGGCCGGACGGTCAAGGTGGGACCTCACCGATGCCGAAGGCCGGCGCATAGCCAGAGGCATCTACTTCTGCCGGCTTGTCAGCAGCGCGAAGAACGAAATCCGCAAGGTCGTGGTCGAATAGGCCAGAACAGCCGCTGGTAGTCCCGCGGCGGGTTGAGGCCGCGGTACACGACACCGCTCCATACGGCACGACCCAAGATTGGGCCGCGGCCGTGAACCCGACAAGTTGACCCGGGGCGGGCTTCCACCCGCCTTGGGTATCCTGTATTCCGTCTGCTGTATTCTGTTCTCTACTTCTGCAGCACCAGCTTCTCGGTCAGACGGTTCTCACCCGCGACCAGCCGGTAGAATTGCACGCCGTTGGCGAGTCGGCATCCCCTGCCATCTCCTCCGTCCCATTGTACGGAACCTAGGGCCGACGGCCCGCGGCTCACGGCCCAAGAGCAGATATCTCGCCTGAGCCGGTCTTGGACCTGTATTACCGACAGGCTGTCGGCGGTCGGTAAGTAGCGGATGCCTACCCGCGAGCGGAACGGATTCGGTGTCGGAGGCGTACAGCCTGTTTTTCCTTAACCGAACCGCTTCCTTGATTCCGACCTGCATTTCCGCCTGCAGAACCCAATGTATGCCCACTAGGGCGTGCCAGTCAATTCCTCGGCAGAACAGCGTACCTAAACTGTGTAAGTTGGCTACAAAGAAGTTGGAGGCGAGCGCAGTCACGGAGATTGTCCGGGCGCTGAATAGGGTATGGGTGCTGGGTGCACAAACTGCGCAACGTGGCCAACAAGCTGAAGGCGAAGCATGGCGAGGAATGTCCGGCTGGTGCGCGGCAGATATGCCAGCCGCAAAGCTACCTGGCAGCGACAGTGCGGCTGCGGGGAAAAGGCAGGGGCGGCGCATCGCCGCACCCGCCCATTGTCCTGCCTACTGCATCCGCAGAGCTTGCGCTTGCACTCCTGCTCTGGCGTACTGCGAGATGCGTAGACCGTATGGCATTACTTCTGCACCACGAGCTTCTGGGTCTGCGAGTACCCGTTGGCATCCAGACGGACGAGGTAGACGCCGCTCGCGAGCTTACGCAGGTCAAGCGGCAGTGACCGGATTGTCGAGTGACCAAGCGCTCGAGTACAGAACACGGAGCGTCCGGCCACGTCGAAGATGGTCACCGCTACCGGCCCAGGCTTGGGCAGACAGTAGCGCAGCGTGGCGAATCCGCTGGCTGTCGGATTCGGGCTCACGGCAAGTAACATGCTGCCGGCTGCAGGCTGGCCTGCCTGCGCTCCGGCCCGGTATCCGGTAGTCGGTCTGCTGTATCCTGCCGGCCGTACGTACCGCCACATCTCATGCGTCTTGTTTCCCTTGAGCGCGAAGAAGGTGCCGAGTCCGGCCGCGACGATGTCCGCACCGTACTTGATTCGTTTGCGAATGCCGTTCCGGCCGACCGAGGGCATGGTGTCGAGTTCAGACCACGTCCTGGTTTCGACGTCGTAGCACCAGAACTCGCTGGTGTTACCGCCCTTGAGCGCGTAGAGCCGGTTACCCGACCAGCAGGCGCTGCCGCCATCGCTGAGCTTCTTGCTTCGTCCGGCCCGCCCGACATAGGGCATTGACGGCAGCGAATCCGGGTCCCACGTGCCGTTGTGCACGTCGAACCGCCAGAGCTCGTGGTATTTTGCCTTGTGGGCGTAGATGTTACCCATCCCGTCTGCAGCAAGCCAGGACCCTTTGCCCCACTTGGCACGGGTGCCGGTCGGCGCCGCGGGCAGGATTTCCCAGGAGTCGCCCATGATGTTGAAGCGGCAGAAGTCAGTGCCGTAGCCTTTGAGCAAGTACACGTAGGGTACCCGGTAATGGACGACGTAGGCAAGGTCGGCCCCGCCCTTGACCCTCTTACCCGAAGCCAGGAGCGGTACGTCGGGCAGGACCCGCCAGGAGTTGTCGGAGATCGAGTAAGCCCAGAACCCGAGGCTGTTGTTGCCCTGGGTGGCGTAGATAAGGTCCCCGCCGTCGTAGCACCCGGCCGCGCCCTTGTAGGGCGGCTTGCGATACCAGCGCGGATGGGTTTCCCAAGGTAGTGGTGCAAGCGAGCTCCAGGAATCGCCGACTGGTTCGTACCGGAAAAAGTCGCCGGTCTTGTAGCCCTTAGCCGCATAGAGCAAACCATCGTTGCCGAATGCCAGCCAGGCACCGTCTTTGACCGGCCGACCTGAGGCAGCCGGCAGCGATTCCACCTCGCTCCAACCTGTCGGCCAGCCGGGCCGGTAGTGAACAAAACGGGTCTCGGTGTGCCGATGGCCCGACGTATCCTCGAGCGTGAAATCAAGCCGGTAATTGCCGGGCCGCGGAAATGTCACGGTGAAGGTCGCATCGCCCGGGCCGCCGACGCGACGACCCGGCTGATCGAAGCCACCCCGCGGCGCCACGATTACGTCGCCGATTATCCGCCCCACCACCGTACCGTCCGGCTCGCTGATACTGCCGGTCCGCGTGTCCACAATGTACTCTCTCAATACCCCACACGAGGGGTCCATCACGGCTATCAAGGTCTTGCCGTCACAGTCCCGTACTCCGGTGGCGGTTACCCAGTGCTGCTGCGCATTCCGGCTCTTGAACACGATCCGCGGCAGGACGTTCCAGCAGTTCTCAATGGCCCGCCGCATTACCTTCCAGTATCGGTACGGTTCGGTCGTGAAGCTTCCCTCGCCGCTCACGTCGAAGTTATTGGCCTGGCCGTGGTCGTTCAGGTAGCTGGTGATGCCGTTCTTCAGCTTGGCCTCACTCGTGCCCTTGCAATCCCGGTCGGTCTTACATCTCTTTCCCATTTCCTTCACAAGCGACTCGTCGGTCACTCCATCCGGGACCACGTTTGGCCGGCCGTGGGTGTCGAAGTAGCGCAGGCAGGCTGCGGCCGCAGTCGGTCCGCAGTAGGTACTACCGTCGTTTGGGTACTCGGGCTTGAATTGGCAGAACCGCGGTACGCCCTTGTCCGGGACACTACACTCATCCGTAGCGTTGAACACGTTGGCGACCTCACCCGCGTTCTCTGGAATCAGATTGATTGTTACTGTTGGTTCGGTAAAAAGCTGTTCGTTTTCTACGTCCAGCGAGAAGTACGGCGGAGTCGGGTCAAAGACCGCGTCCTCGAAACCCTGGAACACGCCGCCGGTCGTGTAGATGTCGGCCCGGAAATGAAGCGGGGCCATAGCGGACGGCGGCGGTACAAGCAGGTCGGAGCTGAAGTACCCGGACCATCCGTCTCCCGAGTCCTCGCTCGGCCAGAATGTCGAGGCGTGATCCTCGCCGCCGTCAGAGTCGGTCCAGCACGCAGTCCACGGGATTACGTCGGTCGAGAACCGGAACGCAACCGACTCGATTTCCATACCCTCGGGCGGTGACCAGAGCAACTGGATTCTTGTGGTACCCGGACCGACCCAGTTGTCCTGAAGCTGCGGGTTCACCCTGCCGCCGACCGCCAGCAGCGGTTCGGCAACGCCGGGCGGCGTGTAAACGACCGACAGATACGGCTTCAGCGGTTCGAACCAGCCGTGGAAGCGGATGAACTGGATGCCGGTCGGGTCCGGGTCGTGAAACCCGACGCCGAACCAGTCGTCGGCCAACCGAGCCTGAAGGTCGGCCGCAGCACCGGGCAATTCGTAAACGTACGGCCCGGGCGGCTGAGTCGCTTCCTCGATGTGCAGGTAGAAACCGTCCGGGTCGGCATAGTTGATGTCATCGAACGCCTCGCCGGGAAGGCCTGCGCGCGGGTCAGAATGCAGCCGCGTGACATACCACGAAGGCTCGTTGTTTTCGTAGCGGAACACGCACAGCCGGACTAGTTTGATGGTCGAGCCGTCCGGAATATCGGCGATGTTGAACACCATGTAACCACGGTTCGCGTCCGATCCTTCGCCGTCGGCGCGGACCAGACTCCACTCGGTCCGCTCGGCCAGCTTTACCGAGCCGGTTTCGTAGTCGAGCATCTTTGGGAAGCAGTTGATCGACAGGTCAGCCCAGGCCGCGGAAGACGCGATGAAGGCGGCCGCGGTCAGCCGTGCGGCGCCGTGACGGATGGACATACGGGCCTCCTTTGCGCGGGCCGCGGAGCAGCCGGCCAGATATGTATGCCAGCCACGGCCGTACCCTTGCGCACTTACTGTTCTAACGCAAATCCGGCGGCTTGTCAAACAAGAGCCGATGCGGGGTAATACCTGCCTACTTGAGTAACTTGGCTAGCAGGAAGGTCGGGTAGGCCTTCTGACCCAACCGGGTAATGTTCGTAACAGAATAGGCGCTACGCCTTGGAGCGGTAATTCTGGCAGGTCTTCGGCACGCCGAAGCCGTTGCAAGAAACAGTAGTTAAATGACTCGTATGTACGGGTCATAAGCCCAGTATCATCCGCAGGTTGGGCAGAAATTGAAGGCTGGTAATTCAAGGGTAGGGGTCGCTGGGGAGGCGGCTCCCCTATGGCATCTGCGAGTCGCGGTCAGGGCTTCGTGCCTTCGAGGTGTAACCCCCTCGCCTAGAGTCTGAGCCACCGGTCATGCTCCAGCCTGGGTTGCTACAGAAACACCTGGTTCTGGTACAGGCTTTGTGACCGTTTATCTGCCTCAAGGTGTAACCGGTGCAGTCCCCGGGCCGGTAACAGGAGCGACGTCGCGTCCTGGTACCGTCCAAGTCACTGCCACTCTTACCACCCCCCGGACAAGGCCTTGGTGAGGGCCTCGGCCTGAAGTCTGAACTAATTGCGTGCTGCTCAAACATTACTTCGGTCCTGGCAATACTCTGTCAATCATTCCTAACCCTAGCACCCCTGTCGTCCTTGTTGAGTCGGTTTTCGTATCTTTTCGACTCGATCCGAAGTGTGTCAAACGCGTCCAATCAAGCACAAGAAGTCCCACGTGTAGATACTGGGGTCTTACGGCAACCTTGACATCCAAGCCAAGTTCTCTATGGTAGCAGCAGGCAATAAACCCAGGAGGTAGCTTTGGAAGCTAGTGTCAGTACCGACCTGAATCAGCAACAGCTCCTTGCCAACATCCGAGGCATGAAAGGCTGGCTAAAGTTCATCGGAATTCTTACGCTTATCATGGGCATTCTCCAGGCGCTTTCGCTCATCGGAATACTTTGGGCCTGGTTGCCCATCTGGATGGGAATCATCCTGACCCAGGCCGGGTCACGGGCTCAGGAATACGCCGAGCGGAATGACCCGGCTGCGCTCACCGGGCTGACCAGTAAGCTAAGAACCTATTTTGTGATCCAAGGAGTACTGCTGATTGTGTCGCTTTGCCTCGCAGTACTAGGCGGCATACTGGCAATTGTTCTCGGGCTATTTGCCGGCGGGCTACCCGAACTGCTAAAACAGTACGGATTCGGGGGGTAGACTACCGCAACATCCCCGTCACCAGCTTGCCTGATGCTGACCCGGGCAGCCGTTCTAGTCCTGGTGAAGGTATGACTGCGGGTTCTGGACGAAAACGTCGCGACAGCTTGATGCGCAGAAGTAATACCTTCTACCCTGGTATTCGTAGCTGCAGGCGGCATCTTCCTCGGAAACTTCCATACCGCACACTGGGTCAAGTAGACGCGTCTCGGTTTTCTCTCTCTTAGGCATGCTTCTCCTTAGTATTCGTAGCTTAGACCGCTAGAATCAGCGGTTGGATGCAGGCTGAACGGACTGGTGGCTTGCCAGCCACTCCTCGACCACCGGCATCCAGCGACCGCTGACGTTGGTGCCGTCCCAGCGGGCGAGTACCCGATCGTCTTGCGTGACGACGACAAGTGGCATTTTGTCCACCCAATCGAACCAGGCAAAGTCGGCGATATTTTCCGGCGTGGCCCGGGGGCCCTCAACATAGCGTACTTGCGGCTCAATGCCGAGCCGCGTCAGAACGCCCTGGGCCTTCCGGCACAAGCTGCAATCTTCTTTGGCGAAAACCTGAAACGTCAGCGATTCCTCCGTATGGACAGGACTCAAACTTACCCATGTTCAAGACCGAATCAAGAATTTCTTTCTGAGCATTTCCGCCAGAGATATTCGGTCTTTGCGGCCATTGACAGATTTCAGAAGACGAAGGGGGGGCAGGCCTGGATATGGGTACTTCGAACACAACCCAAGAGTCTTGGTAGCAGCGAGCAGGGCTTCGGGAATGGCAACCGGAGCGAGAAACGGCTTGCCAGGCCGGGCCGGATGTTCAGGTCGGATTGACGCCTTACATACGGGTTGGTATGCTAGGCTATCTTGAACCAGAGGCTTGCAGAATCACTCAAGACCCTGGGCCGGGCTTGGGTGCAGATTGCCGCGCTCAAGCCCGGCCGGCAGGTGTTTCTAGTCGGCGGTGCAATCCGGGACGTTCTACTCGGTCGGGAACCGGAAGATTTCGACTTCGCAGTATCAGGCTCTGGACTGGAGTTTGCCCGCAATTTGGCTCGGCGACTGCGAACGAAACTGGTCGTACTTTCGGAGAAGGATGATGAAGCCAGGGTCGTGTGGCAAGGCCGGACCATTGACTTCAACGGCTTTGGTGCCAAGACAATCGTGGACGACCTAGGCCGCAGAGACTTCACCATCAACGCCATGGCGTGCGAGCTTACGCCATCTGGGCTGGCCGACATTCTGGATCCATGTTCCGGGCGCCGCGACCTTGCTGTCCGGCTTATCCGGCCGGTTTCGGACCTCTCACTTGCTTCCGACCCGTTGCGGCTTCTACGGGCGTACCGACTGGCACTGGAACTCGGCTTGGAGGTTCACCGCTCAGTGGACGAACAGGGCAGCCGGATCAGTTTGGCCCGGATTGCGGCTGAACGGGTTGGCGTCGAGATGCTCAGGATCATGGAGGCACCTGGTTCCTTCCCGTTCGTGATGCGCTTGTACCAGCTCGGACGACTCGCGGAGGTTTTGCCCGGTCTTGCACCACTGCTTGCCGACGACCGATTGCGCGAGCACACCTTTAGAACCTACTGCAAGCTTGAGGAACTCGTGTCGAAGGAGTCGTTTTTCTCAAGATTCGAGCCGGAATGGCAGGAGTACTTCGATCGATGGCCGGCCGGAGAAAGCCAAGGACGAAAGTCAGAAATCGGTGGTCAGAACGCCGTGGACGCACAGCAGAACACGGCGATAAAGGAATCGGCAAAACCAGGCCTGCCCTATCGGCGGGCGATGCTCAAGCTATGCGGGCTGTTGCACGATATCGCCAAACCCGAGACCAGGTTTACGAACAGCGACGGCGAGATTCACTTCTACGGCCATGACACTTTGGGCAGCCGGCTTGCCGGCAAGATGGCCCGGGAGCGGCTCCGGCTTTCCCGTGCCCAGATAAAGATGGTCGAAACCCACGTGCAGGAGCACATGCGGTTGCACCTGCTCGCGACAAATCCGGAATTGACTGACCGCGCAATCCGACGGTTTTTCCGCGACTTGGGAAGCGAGGCGTTCGGCGTGATGATGCTGTGCTATGCTGACGGCTGGGCAACCGCTGGACATACCAACCATCTCGAGGATACGATAACGAGGATGATTGAGCAGAAACGGACCGAAGACGCCAAGCTCAGGGTTAGAAGGTACGTGACCGGTCACGACCTTATTGCACTGGGTCTGAAACCAGGGCCGGTGTTCAAGGTGATTCTGCGCGAGCTTGAGGACCTGCAACTTGAGGGCCGGATAAACTCGCACGAAGAAGGACTGGAATATCTGAAGCTGAACCTGCCGGGCCTCGCAGCCAAGGCGGGCGCGGGTCAACAAACCGGGACCAATGAATAGCTACGTATATGGTCCAGTGCCTTCGCGACGGCTAGGGCTATCGCTCGGGCTTTCAATCATTCCGTTCAAGACTTGCACCCTGGACTGCGTTTACTGTCAATGCGGTCGGACAACCCGTAAGACCCTCCGCCGCGAGTCATTCTACCCAGTCGAAGACATCCTCGCCCAGGTCCGGCAGGCAGTAAAGACCGCCCGACCGGATTTCATAACTTTCTCAGGCGAAGGTGAGCCAACTTTGAACTGCGACATTGGCCGGCTTATCCGCAGACTGAAGCAGGAACACACGATACCAGTCGCGGTCATCACGAACTCAACACTGTTCACCGACCCTGCAGTCCGACGCGACCTATACGCAGCCGACCTGGTCGTACCATCGCTCGATGCCGCGGACCAGCGAACCTTCGCACGAGTGAATCGCGGACATCGGAACTTGAGGATTGCCGGCATTATTGATGCGCTCGTAACGTTCCGACGGTACTACCACGGTCAGATATGGCTTGAGATAATGCTAGTCAAGGATTGCAACGATTCGGTTGAACACCTCATGCACCTGCGCAAGGCGGTCCACCGCATCAGGCCGGACCGGGTGCATCTTAATACAGTCGTACGGCCGCCGGCTGAAAGAAATGCAAGACCACTGTCCGAAGATGACTTGGAACAGGTACGGTGTCTTTTTGGCCCGGGTGCAGAAATCGCATCTTCGCCGTTCCGTAGGCGACGGCGCCGGTTCCGCGGCGACCCGGTCCAAGCGGTACTTGAGTTCGTTCAGCGCCGGCCCGCGACCGCAAAGGACCTTGAACATTCGCTTGGCATCCCTGCCCCAGAGCTCGACGCCACTCTGCGACGACTGGTGCGCCGCCGACGTATTCGACGTGTTGACTTCTGGGGCAAAGTGTTCTACGAACCGGTCTAGCGACCCGCCGCGGTGCGCCAGTCGCAATGCCCGACGAACATCACGCGCTATGTCCGGATTCAGGCTCCGACGTCTCGCACGGCACTATAGAACGTTGAACAACTACGGCAACCGCGGGTCAAGGGCAAAACAACCGGCAAGGTCAAAACAGTCCACGCCGTCAGGCACGTAACTGCCGGTCTCCCGACACAAGGTATAGCTGCCCTGGTACTCGCGCCGGGCAATCATCTCAAGGCAGTCGCACAGCGCATCAATGTCCTCACGGTTGTTGTAAAGCCCGATCGATGCTCGGACCGTGCCGGGCAGGTTGCCACGGTCCTTCATCCGCATCTGCTCGCCGACTCGTACCGCCTGCTCCAGTGGAACCCCAAGCAGACATAGGGTGTAGGGATGGGCACAGAAACAGCCGTTACGCACACCGATGCCGCCCTCGTAGGCAAGGATCGCGGCGACCAGCGCATGCGGAAAATCGGCAAGCGAAAATGCAATGACCCCAAGACGGTCTGCAAGGTCGGTGCCATCCTGCTTGCCCAGTATTCGAAGTCCGGGAACCCGCGCCAGCCGCTCGAGTGCGTATCGGGTAAGTGCGTCCTCATGCTCAGTAATCGCATCCCATCCCACGGCCTCAAGCAGCCGGCAGGCCGCGGCCAGGGCAACAATACCAACAACGTCTGGTGTACCGGCCTCCTCACGTTGTGGCAGGTCCCGCCAGTAGGCAGCGTCAAGGGTCATAAGGTCAACGGTACCGCCACCAACCGTCTCCGGCTCATCGCGCAGGAGCGACTGCCGGTCGCCAACGAGCACGCCTGCACCATATGGCGCGTACATCTTGTGGGCACTGAAAGCAACAAAATCTAGGTGCTCAGGGTGATCGTGCGGCTTCATATCTATCGGCCGGTGCGCGGCAAGTTGCGCGGCATCAACTACGATTCGGGCACCAGCCTCATGCGCAAACCGGGCGATTTCGTGAACCGGGTTTACCCAGCCGGACACATTCGCTGCACCGGTCACGGTTACCAGTGCAACTCGGCCGGCATTCTCCTTCAGCTTGGCCGCGAAGTCATCAAGGTCGAGTGAGCCGTCGGGGCGGAGTCCGGCGTGCACAACCCGGCCACACCGACGCCAAGGCAGCTCATTGGAGCTGTGCTCCATCATTGTCGTCAGGATGATGGCATCAGCCGGAAACGGGTATAGCCGGGAAAGTTTGTTCAGTGATTCAGTCGTGTTCTTGGTGAAGATTACTGTGTCATGCTCAAGGTCGGCCCGGACAAAACGCGCGATGGCACGCCGGGCCTCATCGAATACCCAGGAAGCTACCTGGCTCTTGAACCCGGTGCCGCGGTGGACGTTGGAGTAGTACTCAAGAAACTCGTTGACCTTGTCCTGTATTGGCCGGAACGTTGGGGTCGAGGAGGCGTTGTCCAAGTTGACGTAGCGACGTCGTTGGCCGGAAAGCAGCGGAACCTCGACGTTGATTCCAACAAGCGCCTCGCGCAGTCTCTCGACTACCGAAGCCCGGCCCGACTTAGCGGAAGCCACAATAGCCTATCCTAAACTGCCAGCCCCGCAACGTCAAGCTGCCGCGTTGCCTCACCAAAAATGTACTCGAAGCTACCCCGTTGCCTCACGTAAGAAAAGTACTCGAAACAGGAGGCATAATCTGACCAGCCCTTACCATGAAAGGAGTTGGTCAGATGG
>JBDRUN010000029.1 GCA_039801365.1 candidate division WOR-3 bacterium | reverse complement strand
GTACAATGCGAGTTGCTATCCGCTTGGTCCGGGCCGGGCGATCAAGTTCACGACCGATGAGCCGACCGGGATTGCCGAGACGCCACTGTCGGGCGAGGTTGGTCGGCGTGGACTTGCGGTAGTGCCGAGTCTGTTCCGTGGTGCGGCGATGGTGCACTGGAATTTAGGTCGGGATGGCGATGCTGAAGTACGGGTGTTTGATGCGAGCGGGCGTTTGGTTCGGACACTGGCTTCAGGGCCGGCCAAGGCCGGTAGCTATGGTGTGGTCTGGGACGGCCGGGACGAGCGGGGTTGCAGAGTGGCGCGGGGTATTTACTTTGTGCGGCTCACGACCTCGGAGCAAACGGTCCGGGTCAAGGCGATCCTGACCGAGTAAGACTGGTACCTACCGATTCAAGGGCAGGGCCTTGGCCCTGCCCTTGATCAGTGGTACAGTGTTGCCGGCTACAGCCATCTGTTGTAGTCGTCGGTAAGTTCGCCGCCGATGCCGTTGCCGTCCGAATCAAGCAATGTATTATTTGTGTTCCGGACCAGATGCGAGACGAAGACACGCAAGCTTGGGCCGCACGCTCTTGAAAAGTAGTACTCAATCCGGGTTGCGTTGCCTGGAG
Source organism: candidate division WOR-3 bacterium (assembly GCA_039801365.1). Taxonomy (NCBI): domain Bacteria; kingdom Pseudomonadati; phylum Caldifarciminota; species Caldifarciminota bacterium. Next base: position 24,067 of record JBDRUN010000029.1, on the reverse strand, counting down.
TCCGGAAATACTGGACTGTGCCAGGCACGTATCCGCTGTTGTCGAAGATCCGTACCCGACCTAGGCCAAGCGACGAAGTGTCCATGAGTGCCGAGAATTCCACGAAAACTCCAGCACCGCGAGGCAGACGCTGCACCTGGCTGACCAGGGGTGGTGCGAGTGTGTCAACGCTGAAGTACCAGGTGAAGTCCGGTTCGGTCGGCTGGGCACCGTCAGCCCCGGCGTCCAGCGTTTTCAGGTACTCCGGAGTCCGTGTCGGGTAATCGGCCTTGACCTGCGAGCTCGCAAGCGTTACCACGTAGCGACGGCCATAGATTAGCGAGTCGCGTGGCACGACTACGAGCTGGGTTGGAGTCATGGACAGAAGGTCGAGTGGCATTTCATTGCCACCTTCAGGTGCGAGCTTGATGTTCTTGGGTGAGGTTCCGGTCTTGAGCGTGGTCGAGTCCATGGCGGCTGAGAACGTGATAGCAATTCTAGGTTTGGGGTCGGTGATGCGTGCCGTGTCGGGTTGAGCTGCGGTAATCACTGGTGGTACGGTCGGAACGCAGTTTGCCGGGTTGCCACCCGAGACGTAGAAGGTGGTAAGGAAGTCGTCGTAGGGCGTGGCGTCCTTGCGACCGTTACCGTTACCGTCAAGCGGTGCGCCGAATCGGTTGACAAACCCGCCGGTCTTGAGCGTGAGCAGGAACTCGGAGCTTTGAGGCCAGTCTTCACAGCGGATGAGCAGACGGCGGGCATCAGCATTATAGGTCAGACCGAGCCCAGTGACTTCGGTGCCGGTCGTTGTATTCAGAACTGTTACGTTGGCCGCGCTGACGGACGACGGGTCCATGTAGTCGGCAAAGATGATAGAAACTGTGGCCTGAATTCCCGCCTGGTCCGGGTTGTCATCGGCGAGAAACCCGGCTGGCCCGGGGATGATCGCCGCAACCCGGGCAGGATTGTCAGCGCCAGTGCCTTCAGGCTGGTTTGTGTCACCAGTCAGGGGATTGGCAAGTTTGCAGCCGGCGGTGAACATGACCAGGAAAGAACTGCCGAGGAGTCCAATCAGTCTTGAGTACCTGTTGCCGAGAGATGACTTTTTCATTGCTACCTCCCTAGAACCGCAAGGTGGCGGACAGCCGCCAGTTGACAAGATTGGTGAGATTGGCAAAGCCCATGAGGTCAATCTGCAGGTTCTCAACCGGCCGGAATCCAGCGCCATAGCTCAACTCGGTAGTCTGGACAAAGCTCCGCCGGGTTTCCGAACTGGCCGGGCTTCGTTCCTCGTCGTCGATGCGCTCTGAGAACGAACCGTCGCCGTACACGGTGCGGACTTTTCTCGGGTGCCAGGTCAGGAGCTGGTTCGTAGTAGTAACATCGTCCCAGCGCAGAATGGGCAGAGCACCGAGCCGGAGTGCAACTGACGGAATCACGCGGAACTCAAGTCCGACTGGCAGGGCAAGCGCGGTGTAGCAGCCGGTCTTGCGGCGCAGCCAGGATTCAGCCGCGGTGGTAGTCTGGACGTAGTCGTCAATAGTCTGGAGTGAGTCACCGTTGTCATAGGTCACAACCTGGACCTGGCCCATTGTGTCGAACACGGAGTCGGCGAAGAAGCCTGCGTTGAGATTCAGTGCGAATCCGAGGTCAAGCCGGTCTGTAAGGTGCTGAACGCGGCGCATGCCGGCATTGAGACTGGTGTTGGACGTGGCGCCGCGGTAACTGTGCCGGGTTGAATCGGCTACGCTTGAATCGCCCGGGTTGAGCGTGTGTCTGTAACAACCGACGTGACTCGCCTGGGCGCCGGTTCCGAGCTTTTCGCTGCGGAGCAGTGCGCCAACATGCCACCAGGTCTCAGATTCCTCTGACCTGGCAATGAGCCGTAGGGTCAGGGGCAGGCTCAATCCCGAGTAGGGCATGCCTTCTACGTCGTCGGCCACAAAGCTCTCAAAGTCCTTGGGTTCGGTCAATCCTGGGTTGTAGTCGGTAAGCCGGCGCGTGGCCCAGTGTCGGTTAGAACTACGAGCGATGAGTCCGGGCGCTAGCGAGAGTTCGGCAGCAAGGCCTTCACGCACGTCATACCAGCCGGAGAGTGCGAGCGTTTTCGCATCGTTGCCCGCGCTGCGGCGGAAACGGCCGGTATCATCCTTAGCCCAGGTTAGTCGGCCGGACACGAGGCTTGAGTCGAAGCTGTGCATAACGTAGTCTGAGTCCGGGTCTGTGAACTCGATACCTTCGCGATTCCAAGCGAGAGCAGCGCCGAGCCGAAATCGGGCACCGGCCAGAAACAGTCCAGAGCCCAGAAAGAAGTCGGTTGAGGCACCGCGGCGCCAGGCGTTGCGTTCGGTCTGGCTGACCCGCTTATAGTCGTAAGTGCCGTTTGAGTCCGGGTCGCGCCATTCGGCATACGTTGAGCGGGCTGAGCCAAACAGCGAGTCAAGCGAGTCCGGGCTGAACAGGCCGGTGAATAGCGGCTGGTCGAATTTGTAGCGGTCGAATATGACGGCCGTGGCCGGGCCGGCCCCAAACCGCGAGTTCCCACCGAGTAGGAAGAAGTTGCTGCGGTTTGAGCCGAACTGAGCATCATTGCCCGTGACGTAGTTGGACAGGCTGGTATAAACGCGGGAACCCTGAATGTCCAGCATTAGGGCCGGGTCGTGCAGGAAGTCGTAGTCGTCCCACAGGACACCGGCTGTTGACTGGTGCCGGAATGACTGCGGCAAGTAGGCAAGGCACGTCGCAGCCACCAGGCTCAGTACCAGAACTGTTTTCATCTTCACTCCTTTTTAGAAATTGTCTGACGGTTGTTATACCTTGATTCCCGACGGTGTCAAGTTCAGCGCTGATAAAGTCCCACTAATTCCGCAGTTGCCAGCACATGGCCGGCCATCCAATTCAGTAGAAGCTCTGCATTGACCGCGCCGTTAGCGGACGTAATCCGCCTGTCCAAGGCGTAGAGTCTGTAGAAGTAGCGGTGTGGCTTCCCTGGTGGTGGTTTCGGGCCGTCGTAACCGAAGTGGCCGAAATCGTTGCGGACTTGTTCTGCGTTTTCGAGCACGACGGGGTTTTGTGGCAAGCCCTCGGGCAGAGTTCGGGCAGTGCCGGGAATATTGTAGATGACCCAGTGGATGAAGGTTCCCCCCGGCGCGTCCGGGTCTGAACAAATGAGGGCGAAACTCTGGGTATTTTCGGGTACGTCGGTCCAGTTGAGCTCGGGTGACAGGTTCTCACCGTCGCCGGTATGGCGTACCGGGATGGTCTGGCCGTTGGTGAACGCCGGGCTTGTGAGCGTCATGCTGGTGCTTGGTACTGGTATCGTACTAGGCTGCGAAGTCTGGGTCGGCGCACCGGTCCCAGACCGGCCGCCGCAGACGGCCAGAAGCAGACAGCACATGGCGCTCAGTATCCAGCAGCCGGCGAGCGAGCGGCAGAAATTCAGATTCATAGTACAATACCTCCTTGCCCTCAGGTTAGGCGGGATTGGCGCGGCGTCAAGCATGGTCGGTCTAACTGTAGGTCCGAGCTGAAGGGCGGTGTTGACCGTACGGGTTCAGGAAGTATCGTACTTGCATGGCCAGCGGTGCGAGCAGAATCAACGTCAGGGAGATTCTCCTGTTCTTGGCCGTCGCGTTCGGGCCGTGCTGGCTTCTGGCCGGAGCGTTCCGGCTCACCGGGCTAGCGTGGGGCAGCCTGCCTTCGCAGATGCTTGGTGTTGTCTACATGTTCGGGCCGTTGCTTGCGGTGGTCGTGGTGCAGAAATGGGTCAGGCAAGAGCCGGTATTCGAGCCGATGGGCGTGACGTTCGAGTTCAACCGCTGGTGGCTGGTGGCGTGGCTTGCACCGGTGGCCGCGGTTATGGCCACGCTGGGAGTGAGTCTGTTTCTGCCCGGAGTAAGGTTCTCCCCGGAGATGGCAGGTGTATTTGAACGTATCCAGCGACTGGTGCCACCCGAACGGTTGGAACAGATGAAGGCTGGGATGAGGCTGTTGCCAGTGCATCCGTTCTGGTTTCTGCTCGGGGCCGGGCTTGCGGCCGGCCCGACTAGCAACGCTCTGGTTGGGTTCGGCGAGGAGGTGGGCTGGCGCGGATTTCTGCAGCGTGAATTGGCGCCGCTCGGGTTCTGGAGGTCGTCGTTTCTCATCGGTGCAATGTGGGGTATCTGGCACGCACCGCTCGTGTTACAGGGACACAACTACCCTCAGCATCCGGCCCTGGGCGCCGGGATGATGACCGTCTGGTGCATGTTGATGTCTCCCTTGTTTGCCTTTGTCCGGCTGAAGGCGAAGTCGGTAATCCCGGCGGCGATAATGCACGGCACCATCAACGCAGTCGCCGGGCTGGCCTTCGGAGCGGTCGAGGGCGGGAACGACCTTATGGTCGGGTTATCCGGGTTGTCTGGGTTCATCGTGCTGGCCGTCGCCAACCTGTTGTTGCTGGCGGCGAGACCAGGAAGAGCAGAAGCGGGCTAGTTGCCGGGATTCGGTATGTCGCCGAAGGCCTGGCGGACCACGGCCGGGTCGGGTGCAGGCCCAAGCAGGGTGACGAGGAGGATTACGATAAGGCTTACAATCAGCCCGGGCACGAAGCCGTGAATCTTGAGCGGATTCTTGAGCGCCATCCAGACAAGTGCGGTGACTGAACCCGAGACCATTGCGGCTAACACTCCCGCTGAGTTCAAGCGACGCCAGTACAGGCCGAGCAAGTACGGCCAGAGCGTGGTGGAGGCAATCACGGCCCAGGCAAAGCCGGTGATGATGAGTATCATCGCTGGGGGGTTGAGCGCGACTCCGACCGCAGCCAGCCCGATGACGACCGATACTAGGCGGGACAGCGCAACCTCGCATCTGGGCTCCAGGCGAGCGCCGAAGCTGTCGCGCACGACGTCTTTCACGAGTGAGCTGACTGTGACAAAAAGTACCGCGGCAAAGGTGGACATGCCCGCGGCGATGACCGCGGCCAGGAATATGGCTGAAGCCAGAGGCGGCATCACAGCCTGAACCAGCATTGGTATTGCCTTGTCTGGAGCCGTGAGAGTCGGAAACAGGACGCGGGTCAGCGCACCGTTGAAGTAGGGCAGGAGCGCAATGGTCCCACCCGCGGTGGCAAGCACGGTGCCTAACCTGAGCACCCGGGCCCGCTTGATCGAGTAGAACCGGGTGATGAGCTGGGGCATTCCCCATACTCCGAAGCTGACGATGAGCGCATAGGAGACAAGCCCGGGCCAACCCCAGATACCCGGGGTAGTGACGTAGCGGCCGGAGTCGAACGCGGCCAGCTGGGAGAATCCCTGCGACAGGCCGCCGACTCTTGTCAATGTCAGGACAGTCAGCAATACGAGTCCGAATATCATTATGACGCCTTGCAGAAATCCGGTCCAGACGACCGCAACATACCCGCCTAAGGCGACGTAGACGATGATGATGAGTGCGGAGGCCAGTACGCCCCAGACATAACGCACGCCAACCAGCACCTCGAAGGCGTTGCCCATTCCTTGGACAACCGACACGCTGTAGATGACAAGGAACACTGACACGACCACGGCCGAAATGAGCCGCGCGGCCGGGGAGGAGAAGCGGCGGGCGAAGAACTCGGGCATCGTGATGGCGTTGAGACGGCCAGTCATCTGCCGCGTGCGCGCGCCGAGCACTATCCAGGCAAGGAGTGTGCCGACCACGACGTTGGTTGCGCCAATCCAAAGAGTAGCCAGGCCGAATTTGTATCCGAACCCGCCACCGCCAATGATGACAACGGAACTGTAGTATGCGGCGACAAAGGAAAAGGCCGTGACCCAGGCGCCGATGGAGCGTTCGCCCAGATAGAACCCGGCGGCTGACCTGGCCCGCCTGCGGGAGACAAGGCCGATGACAAACAGTGTGGCGAGGTAAGCGGCGAGGACAAGGATATGAATCGCAGCTGAACTCATTCTAGTCTTTGAGCTTGATTACGATGGCCCAGATGACCGATGCGATGATGGCCGCGGCTGCCGTGAGTATTGCAGCGAACGTCAGCCAGGGACAGCCGAACGGACCGCTCACGGCCGAATCATATTCTTTGCCGGTGGGCTGTCAACTTCGCGCGACTGGGTTGACAACCCACCGGCGATTCGTATCCTGACCGCCGGTGAACATCAATACCGAGTCCGATAACATACTTGTAAGAGGAGGTTAGTCCTGAGTTTCTGCCCGGCGTGCGGCAAGTTCAACCCTGACGGTGCAAGATTCTGTTCTGCGTGCCGGACCAGGCTGCCTGGCGCCATTCGTGTTGCAGGCGGTGAAGTTAAGGACAATGTGGTTCCTGACCCACTGGCAGGACGACGGGCAGGCGCTGCCGGTAAGGGGCTGGCAATCGCCAGCCTGGTACTGGGAGTGATTGGCCTCGGCATACCGGCAATAATCCTCGGTATGCTAGTCTTGGTCCGAAAGAAGCCAGGCCAGAGCTTAGCTCTGGCTGGCGTCTTGGTGGGTGCGCTGGGCACAATTGCGCTCGTTGCGGTAATCTCATCGGCTGCGGCCACAAGACGTGCCCAGCAGGCACTGGAAAAGGAAGAGATTGAAATGGCCGAGGTATCGGTGTACACGGCTGCAGTCAACCGGCAGCTGGCACAACTAGAAATTGAGGCGCAGAAGCTTGAGGCCTCGCTCGGTGAGCTTGGCGAGGAGCATGTGAATCCAGTGTTTGCGCATATTGATGAAATCCGGGCTGACCTTTATGAACTTCAGCAGGCCGAGGACGACGAATCGGTTAACGAAATCCGAAGTCGCATCCGAACCAGACTCGCACAGGTTAGGGCTACACTCGACGGCCACTAGCGCGAGCTGGCTGAGACCAGGGTATCCAACTCTGGCCGGATAGGGAACTGTTGCGTCACCGCCCGGCACGAACCCGTGCATGTTTCCGCGGTCGCCGCAAGTGCAACAGAGCGGACATAGGCGACGCGGTAACAGATTTCGGACACCTGAATACCAGATTGCAGACACGAGTGATGGGAGGGCGGTTCTTGTGGTCGTTCCAGGCGTCCGGGGTAGTAATGCGGCCGCGACCGGGCCGGGCTTCAGTTCGAGTACCAGAGGAGCGGGCGGTAGGATATTGTGTTACTGCCTAGGTAACCGGAGCGGTAACAGTATCGGTGACACTTCGCGGTACCGCTTGCGTTACAGGAACGGTAGCAGTGCCGGTGACCCAAGTCATCACCGAAGCGGTAAGGCAAGGACGAGCATGAGCCGTGGCCCGTTCGGCTGCGGGTTAGTGCCGAGTTGGTCGAGCCTGGCCCCGAACAAGCCCTGGGGTAGCCGTTCCCCCAGTGACCTCCGTACAGCCCAGGGCACAGCAGGGTGGGCACGCGGGAATGCTGTCAGATAATATACATCAGCTCAGAGAGATAGACGAACTCGGGATGATATATCGCCGAAGGCCAGCTCACCGACCTGTCAGGGCTTCAACCATCTTGTACCCTACGGCTGCCAGACCATGGACCAGACCGGAAGGTCGTTCTCCGGTATTGCGGCCCGTTCTTTGATAACAAAGCCGAGACGCTCGAAGAACCGGACATTGTGTTCGGTTTGGGTCTCAAGATACCCGGGCCGATGCCGGGCGGCAAGCCGCGCAAGGCCGTGTCGAACTATACTCGCACCAAGACCACGGCCTCTGGCCTCGGGTGCAACCCCGATCAGAAGCAGATACTCGCATCCGGTCGGCGCATTCCGTTGTTGCAGCTCGTCAAACTTACGATGTGCCATACGGAGTCGGAGTAATGGTCTCAGACCAACGGTGAATGGCAGCATCAAACCGCCAGTCCTTGCTAGATGGCGGGGTGTCTGCCGTGCGTGTCTTTCCGCAATCCAAACTGCTACACCCTCAAGTTCAGGGGTCACGTCGATCTTTCCATAGGTCAGACCGTAGCGAAGCATGAAAACGAACAACCGGGCGAGCTGTTTCAGACGCCGAGCGTGGTCAGGAAACGCCATTGTCCAGAGTTGTTCTTCTGCGAACGCCCGCGCCAGCATCCGGCTCATTGCCGCCAGTTGCCCGGTTCGGAAGGACGTAACTGTGTAGGGTGTCATGGTTGAATTCTGCGGCCAGCGGTTTGGTGTCAGCATATGAGTGACCGTCAAGAAGTCAAGTTCCAGGACCGAGTGGCGTTTTCCACATTTCCGGTGGTTTACAGGTTTTCTGGTTGACCACTGAGACGAACGCGGTATGATGAACCGTTTCCAAGGAGGCGGAATGAAGTCAGTGGCAGTTATGATTTTTTTCTGCTGTGTGGCCTGTCTTGCGGTCGAAGTTAGACCTCTGTTCGAAGTCGGTCTCTGGGACATGGCTCTGGGCGGGGTGAACATCGAAGGTAAGACCGTGCTCGGGGTCAGAACCTCACTTTTCCGGCTCGGCTGCGGCATCAGAGTTCACGAACATTTTGGCACGCTGATTGCGGTTGATGGCGTCCGGGCAACCGGCCTGTTCACCGAAAGGTTTGAGAAACCGTACATCTCCTATGCTGGTTTCGGGCCGGCGGCGATAGCCATGACTGCGTTCTGGTTTCCGAAATCAGGAGCCCGGGCTCGCAAGCCTTTTGCTTTCCTGTCCTACGCCTGGATTCACACTAAACTCAAGGACATCAGGGAAGACTACCCGATAACCGACGAGTTTCCCCGCAATGCAATTGCGCTCGGCGTCGGTTACACGCTCTACGCTGTCACCCCGCGTATCGAGCTGGCAATCATCCCGGGCTGGAGCGCAGTGAGCTACACCGTGGGAGTTCAGTCTGGCGGCATCTTCGACTGGTAGCCGCGTACCTAGCTCCGAGTCTACTCATTGACCCTGCCTTCCTATAGGAAGCGGTGTCTTAGGACTTGGTACCAGGACAAGGCGCACGGGCGAACCTACGACGTACAGGGCTGCACGAAGTAGGCGGGCCGGGCACAAGGCCCGGCCCACACAGGAGGTTCGGACGCTATCGCGCGAGGATCAGTCGGCGCGTTCCTAAGTAGTCACCTGCAGCCATCCGACAGAAGTAGATACCCTCGGCAAGTCGGCGACCCCGCTGGTCGCAGCCATCCCAGACAACCGAGTACCAGCCCGCAGCCTGGTGCATGTCCACCAAGGTCCGCATCAGTCTGCCGCGCACATCGTAAACTGCCACCCTGCTGCGGCTCGCAGTAGGTAGCGCGTAGCGAATGACTGTGTAGCGAGTGAACGGTGTCGGTCTTCCGGGTTCGAGCGCGAATGCGGTCGGCAGGAGTTCGTATCCGGCAACGCCTGGCCGCTTGGCCACGGTAACCGAGTCTTCAACTTGGTCGTTGGCCGGGTCCACGTCTCCGGCCAGCGCAGTCGAGCAGCGAACCGGGTGGGTGCCGAGTGACTCCGCAGTCCATGGCTCAAACCAGACCGTATCAGCCGCACCCGGCTCAACGGTCATGGTTGTTTCGTTCGCGTAGAATGCGCCGATGAAGAGCCGCACTGCAAACGTCTCCTGTTCGGTACCGAGGTTCTCAACAATCGCAGACGGCACGATGACCGTATCCTCGTACACCGTGCCGGTTGGACTGACGAGTTCAGCGACAGCAGCGTCGCGGACACGGACCCGGACTGAACCAGCCAGGCTGTTGTTTGCCGGGTACATGTCGTGTTCAAGCATCGTTGAGCACTGCACCGCGTTGTCCCCGCGTGTCAGCGCGGTCCAGTCGGCAAAGGTTACAAGTGCAGAGTCACCTGGTGCAATACTCGCAGTATGCTGGGTGTCAGCGTAGGTTGTGCCGATTTCCAGAAGCACCGGTATCGCAGCCGGTTGGTTACCGAGGTTACGCACCCATGCCTGCGGCGTGACGACCTGACCGGAGTCAACGACCCCAGCCGGCGCAACAATCGAAAGCACGCCGGCATCTATTGTCCGCACAAAAACCGAATCGGTCTTCTCGTCATTTGCCGAGTTCATATCACCGGCCAGCATCGTGGAGCAGCGCACGACGTGCATACCGAGCTCGAGCGCGGTCCAGTCGGCAAAGGTCACGTCAACCGAGTCGCCAGCCGGGATATAGTACTGCTGGGTGTCGGAATAGGTCGTGCCAATGTCGAGAACAACCGGCACCGTTACCGGCTGGTTGCCGAAGTTCTTCACCCAGGCGGTGGGGGTAATCACTTCGCCGGAATCAACGACTCCGACCGGCGCGACAATTGCAAGCACTCCGGCATCGGTCGTGCGGACGAATACAGAGCCGGACTTGGCGTTGTTCGGTTCAACCAAGTCACCGGCCAATTCGGTTGAGCAGCGCACTGCGTGCGTGCCCGGGACACTTGCGACCCAGTCCGGGAACTGGACGAAGACATATTCGTCCGGCGGATGGTCAGTCACGATTGCGGTCGTGTCGTAGGTCGTACCGACCTTCATCCTTACCGTGTAAGTTACCGTATCGGTGCCGGAGTTGTACACCGAGCAGGCCGGGGTCACGACCGCGCCCAGGTCAACGACTCCTGAGGGTGCAAGCAGACTCGAACATTGTGCGTCCATGACCCTGACCCTGACCGAACCGGACTGTTTGTCGTTTGCGGGAACCGCATCACCACCAAGCTCAGTCGAGCAGGTCACAGCCCAGGTGCCGCGGGCCTGTGCGGTCCACTGCGGGAATGTCACATAGACCGAAGTCTTGGCTGGATGAGAGGAGACGTTCGCTACTGTGTCATAGCTGGTTCCAATTCTCATCCGCACGTTGTAAGTTTCGGCCTGGTTGCCGTAGTTGTACACCGAGCAGGCCGGTGTGACCGCGGTGCCGGAGTCAAGGACACCGGCCGGTGCAAGCAGCACTTTGCACCCGACGTCACGCGGCAGCGGTGTGTAAGCGACCGCAAGCGAGCAATTGATGCGGCCTGAGCCGAACACTGTGTCCTTGCCCGTGCGTCCTAGGTCCTTGACCGCGTGCATCTCAAGAATCGAGTCAATCTGACGCGGGAGCAGATTCATGTTCTTGGACAGCATCAGGGCTACGCACCCAGCCACACCTGGCGTGGCCATTGAGGTCCCGGACATCGTTGTATAGCTGCGGTCACCGCTGTTTGAGGTCGAAAGGATATTTACTCCTGGGGCGCAGACGTCCGGGTCCATCAGGCCGGGCGGATACACATAGTCGTTCCACGGCGCAACCGAGCCCCAGGTTCGGGTTGGGCCGTGCGACGAAAAGCTGGCGATTGCGTCGTTGTTATCGGTCGCGCCGACGGTAATGACTGCAGACGGAGTCTTGCTCGTCGGGTGATTGGCCGGATGGGGCCACGGTGGCGGACAGTTGCCGGGCGTTCGAATCTTGTCCGCACCCGAGCCCTCATTGCCCGCAGCAACGATATGAGGAATGCCGGCGGCAAGAATGTTCTCTTCGGCCCGGCGCCAGACCGCGTACCGCGGCAGCCACGACGTTATCAGGCCGAGCGACATTGTGATGAGGTCTGCACCGTTCAAGGTGTCGCGCTTGGGGCACACGCAGAACTGCATGCCCTCCATCGTATTGTTCTCCATGCTCGTATCTGGATAGGGAGTATGCAAGTACACATCCACCGGCACTGACATTATCTTGGCCGAGGGCGCTACGCCCATCGTGTCTCTGGTGCCGTTGCCATACGTGCCGTCCGCGGTCGCGATGCCAGCGCAGTGGGTTCCATGACCGTAGTAGTCCAACGGGGTCAGGGTGTCATATGGCGAAGGCCCGGTGTGGCCTGAAGAGTACTGGTTTGAGGCAAAGTTGAAGCCGCAGTTTGGATAGACGGTTGAAGTCCAGAGGTGATTCTTCAGGTCATCGTGGGTATAGCGTACCCCGGTATCAACCACGCCGATGACTACGCCCTGACCGGTATAGCCCTGAGCCCAGGCTCCGCGCGCGTTGATGACGACAAGGTTTGGCTGGACACTGGTGACCGCATCACCGGGGACAAACTCGCTCAAGTCCACCGGCGTGATCTCAACCGGCATCTTGTCGTAGTACACAAGCTCTACATCCGGACGATCGTTGACTGCGAGGATGACTTCCTTCTTGGCCCAACACCCGACGGCATTTACGAGCCACAGCGGTCGGATGTCGGTGACGTTGCCCGCTGCCCTTTCGCCTTCGAGATAAGCCAGCAGCTCGCGCTGGTGCTCCTCGGCGAAGTCCATAAGAATCCTGCCCACCCTGGCTCTGCGGACCGGCTTGGGCAGACCTTCGACCATGGACGCAAGCACACGGGAATCGAACTGTTCCTTGAGTACAAAGTCAACTGGAAGCATGGCGTCATTATCCAAGTCTTCCAGCCGACGGGCCAAGTCCGGGTCCATCAGCGCGGACGCGACGCCGGCAATCAGACAGACCACAAGACCGGCCTTTGATAACATTTTGAGACTCATCGTCTCCTCCTTTGCGGTTAGGTTTCCTCAGTCGCTATGCGGTTCTTACACACTAAAGACAGTGTAAGGCCGACGCCGTGCCTGTCAAGCAGTCAGAACTTGTGACGAAGTCGGCGGCTGACAACCAGTCTTGTGCTGTGCCGGGCACCCTTGCCGTAAGCGGTGAGAATGTACACACCAGGGTTCAAGGACCGTAGGTTGAGCTGACTTGAGCTTTGTGCGAGCAACCTGAGCACGGTGCGGCCGCAGGCATCGGTCACGATCAAATCCGTAGGGCAGAGCCCTGTACCATCGAGTCGCACCAGTCCGTCGCAGGCTGGATTCGGCAGTACCCGCAGCGCTTCTGTTAACCCTGCGTCAAGCTCTTCCTTGAGCCCGGTTCCGTACCTGACCTTTGCTCTGAGCAGATGGTCGGCCGCATCCATTCCCATCGGCGTAACCCAGCCCATGTCCGGAAAGAACCACCACTGCCGTGCCGGGTAATCAAAATGCTCGTCAGTGGAGAAAAGCATATCCCAAATATCTTTCTGCCAGAAGCAAAGGTAGAAATCGCCTGAGTCGAACACGACCGGTGCGGTTAGGTTGTAGTCCCGGAACTCGGTGTTCTGGCCCGGCGGAATGTCGAGCCGCTGTTCTTCGTACAGCACGGTACCCGGCTTGCCGCCTGGCCCGTTGTCGTCGAATACCCGCAGAAATATCTGCTGACCACCGCTATACCCGACAACTGCCCGTGCACCGATGACTTCGCAAGGGTATTCAGCTGGAGTGAACTTCACCGCCGCACCGAACGAATCTCGGTCCGAACACCACCAGGTCTTATGTACACCGCTATCATAATACAGGACAGTATCAAGGTCCGCAGTTGCGGGGCCGGCCAGAAATGGGGCCACGAATGCCAGAATCAGTGTTGTCACTGCAACTCCTTCTTCATAAGGCTCAGGACTGCTTCAGCCGCAGGAACCGTTGTGCTGCTGTCGGCGGCCTGCGATCAACAGGACTTCAAAAAGACGGAGGAACATCGTTTGACAGTAATTCAAGCTGGAACCAGGCATTTGTCAATCTGTGCCAGAACCCGGGACGGTGCCACTGAAGAAAACAATGGTGTGTCAGACGTGGACTCCTCGCCGGAAACTGGGCAGAGTGCGGCAAGTGAGCAACTCCGGTCTGGCGGACAGATTCAGACACGGTAGGTGGAGAATTTTGATTGCTGCAACCCGAAGCTACGTTTACGGTTGGCTGGCGAGCAGGGCCACGGTCCGGCAGTCAAGCTCGCAGGTCATCGGCAGTTCGTTCGCCCACTGGAACCGGCCAAGCGCCTGTCTTGTTTTCTCACCGACCGTACCATCCGGCCTGCCTTGGTAGTGCCCCATCGCGGCTAGCTTGCGCTGAATTGTCCTCACTTCCGCGGGCGTCCGGTAGTCCTGGATTGAGGATATGTCGGCCCGGTTCAACTCGTTCCCCACAATCACGACAGGTACGCCCTTGCCGATGCGCTCGTGGCCGAACAACTCGTCCATGTCGGCATTGCGGAGCGCGATGCAGCCGTTGGTCCAGTTGCGCTCGATGCCGCCGCCGTGAATCTGGATTTCGCCGCCGATTCCCGGTACACCATCCCGCGACCTTGACACTAGTCCAAGTGTCTTGGCCAGATTGTACCGAGTCCGGTCAACTTCATTGGGGTAGTCTATATCAAGCGCCTTGTAGAATCTTGCGTTCAGCTGCTCGCCGGTGATGTGGTAGATTCCTTCAGGTGTGGTGGCGTTGTCTTGATGCAGCTTGCGTCTTCTCGGGTCACGACCGAGCGCGATGGGATACCGTTTCTTCGTCCGACCACCGTCCCGCACCTCAAGGAAGTAGTACTTCTTGTCCACGATAATGCTCAAACCAAAGATGCAGCCGAGCGCGGTATCCGGCACCACAACCGAATCCGGGTTGGTCAAGACCTGTCGTCCATCGGTCAGGCTCAGCCGCGCTCGGTAGTAGTACTTCGCATTGTGCGCCAGCATTGAATCGGTCATCTCAGCCGCGCTGTCGCCGCCCGGAAAATCAAACACCGTGACCGGACAGCCGGTGGTGTCCGGTTCAGAATCGTCAAACCTGGTCGTGCTCCGGAACAATTCGATGCGCTCGACGGCAAGCCGGCCCGCGCCGGTAATCGAAACCTTGGTCTGAAGCGGTCCGGTCATTCCGACGCTCAGTCTCGCCTCCTGTCCGGTACAACCGATTGCGAACCAAGATAGAAATAGAGCGGCCCGGACTGTGACGTTCGGCACCAAGACAAGCTAACAGCAGGAATCAGTTCGAGTCAATACCCGGCAGCCAAAGCGCTATCGGTCGAACGCCGCCAGGAGCGCCTGGGCAACAAGCGGGACCTCGTCCCGGCGGATAGTGCGGAAGTCAAGCACATACTCGTCGTTTTCGACCCGACCGAACACCGGCGGTTTGGACCGCCGCATTCGTCGTGCGAGTTCGTCGCAACTGAGCCCAACCGGCCTTACCGCCACAACCCTTGATTCAAGACGCTCGGTCGCCAGCGACCCGCCACCGATTTCCGAGAAACCAGGCCGCACCGTGACCTGCGCCTTACCGAGCAGTCCGGTGCTGACCCGTTTCACCAGACTCCGCGCCTCCTGCTGCATCTGTCGGACCGGCTTGAACAGGATTTGCATCAGTGCATGTTCCCTGATTACCCGCGGTTCGTCCAAGAACAACTCCAGGGTTCGCTCCAGGACGGCAAAAGAGAGTTTGTCGAGACGCAGTGCGCGGGTCAGCGGATGCTTTCTCATGCGGGCAACGTATTCCTTCCTGCCGACGATTATCCCGGACTGGCATGCACCGATGAGTTTGTCGCCGGAGAAGCACGCGACCGCAACCCCGGTCGCAATTGACTCCTGCACCAGGGGTTCCTTGGGCAGACCGTACTTGGAAAGGTCAATGAATGCGCCCGAGCCCAGGTCGTCAATTACCGGCAGATTATGTTCCCGTCCGAGCGCAACCAACTCGTCAAGACTGACTTCCTTTGTGAACCCAGTTATCCGATAGTTGGAAGTATGGACCCGGAGCAGTGCGGCAGTGTCCGGTGTGATTGCTGCGGCGTAGTCCCGCAGGTGGGTTCGATTAGTCGTCCCGACCTCGACCATCCGGCACCCTGATTGCCGCATCACATCCGGAATCCGAAAAGCGCCGCCGATTTCGATGAGCTGGCCCCGGGACACGATGACCTCTCGGCCCGCGGCCATTGTCGAAAGTACGAGCAGGGTTGCCGCGCAGTTATTGTTCACCACGTGCGCCGCCTCGGCGCCGGTTATTTCGCAGAGCAGAGATTCAAGATGCCGATACCGACTGCCGCGGCGGCCGGTATCAAGGTCAATTTCAAGAGATGAGAAATGCTCACTTACATCTGCCAGTGCTTCCTGCGCGACCCGGGACAGCGGCGCACGGCCCAGCCCGGTGTGGAGCGCAACGCCCAGTCCGTTTACCGCCCGGGTCAGCCTTGGTCTGACTTCGTCCTCCAGCCGACGCGCCAGCTCGGTGGGGTCGAACCCGACATCCTCGCCGGCCAAGATTCTTTCCCTTGTTTCCTGAAGATACTGGCGTACGGTTCGGGCCGCAAGCCGGCGGTTCACCCGGCTGAGCAGGCCGGCAAAGCGTTCGTCCGAGAGTACCTTTTCGACCTGCGGCAATGCTCGCAGACGATTCCGGCTGCTGGCTGTCACCTGCTGGTTATCGGCCTTCATCGAATCACCAGCGCTTCGCGGACAACTGTCGCCCGACGTTCGTCCCGCTCCGGGGACTTGAGCCTTTCGCCCAGGAAAACCTGAAGGTTCTCAGGCCGGACCAGAATCAGCAACCGGCAGACTTGGCCCAGACTGAGCTCATTCACGATGCCCAGCGCTACGCCGAGGCGAACTGTGGCCAGAAGGTTTACGGCTTCGTCTGAGCACAGAATCCGCGCTCCGCGCAAAAGTGCCAGCGAACGGAATACCTTGTCTTCGATTTCGGTGCGCAGGTTCTTGACTAGGTATTCACGGGCCCGGCGTTCGTACTGAACAACTTGTTGGCAGCTCGCGGTTACGGTCTCGATGATTTCCGTCTCGGACTGTCCGAGGGTCCGTTGGTTTGAAACCTGAAAGAAGTTACCCTTGGTCTCAGAACCTTCACCGTACAGCCCACGCACGACGAGGCCGATATGCACCGCGCCGCGTAGCACCTTCTCAATCTCTCTGGTCAGCACCAGCCCGGGTAGATGCAGCAATGCCGATGCCCGCATGCCGGTTCCGACGTTGGTCGGACAGGCGGTCAGAAACCCGAACTGGGTCGAGTAGGCATACCCGACGATGCTTTCGAGCTTCGAGTCGAGGCCCGACGCGAGCGATAGGGCAGTCGTGAAGTCAAGACCTGACACTAAGGCCTGGAACCGAAGGTGGTCCTCCTCATTCACCATTAGGCTCAACGTCTCATCGGCGCTGACAAAGAACCCGCGTCTGAGCTTGGACTCGACGAAATCGAGCGACACCAAGTGCCGCTCCAGAAGGAACCTGCCCCACTCTGGTGTCAGTTGTTCGTCATCAAGAAACCGTCCCCGGTCCATGAACCCCGCGTCGGCGAGCGCCCAGCGGACCATGTCAACGACCTGGGCCTGCTCTGAGGCTTTGGTCCGGGTGACGAACGGAAGTTCAGCAAGGTTCCGTGCCAGCCGCACCCGGGTCGAGACAACAACGTCTGAATCCGGGCCGGTGGCACCAAGCCAGCGGCCGACCGGTTCAGCGCTGAACATCGTTGCTCACCTTCCTCAGCTGGTCGCGCAACTGGGCGGCCCGCTCGTAGTCCTCCTGCTCAATCGCTTTCGCCAGCTCGGCGTTCAGCCGACGGACCGTCAGCTTCTTCTGCGCTTCGGTGCGGCCCGGCCCAACGGTCTTGCCAACATGCTGCACCGAATTGTGCAGCCGGCGTACCAGCGGCTCAAGCTTCTCCCGGAAGCTATCGTAGCAGTTGGCGCACCCGAGCCGACCCGTACGCTTGAACTGCGCAAACGTCAGTCCGCATCTAGTACACACCATTCGGCGCTCATCAGCCGCAGTCCTGCTTGCCTTCATTTCAGCGAGGACTTGACCGACATTGCTCTTCACCTGTTCGGCCTCAACGAAACCCTGCTTCCGGGCGCAGTCTGCACATACTTCGATTTCGCTTGAACGACCAGTCTTGTCCACGCGGCGCACTCTCATAACCGCGTCCTGCTCTTGGCAGATATCGCACTTCTTCACGCTGTGCTCCGGAGGCGAGAGCAGACCACAGAAATGCAGAGTCCGGGGAACGGAAGCGTCACAGTTCGACTCATTTACTCCTCGTGCAGCACGCCGGCTGCAAGCCGTAGCCTGCGGCCGGCCCTTTGGGCCACCATGTCGTTGTGGGTGACAAGTATCGTCGTCATGCTCTTTGATTCGTTCAGGTGTATGAGCAGCTCGACGAGCGCCTCGGCCGTGGCTGAGTCGAGATTCCCGGTCGGCTCGTCCGCAAGCACCACCGCAGGCTCGTTGACCAGGGCCCGGGCAACTGCGGTCCTCGACTTTTCGCCTCCCGACAACTGGGCAGGACGGTGGTTTAATCTTTCAGTGAACCCGATTTCCCGAAGTACCGCGTGTGCTCGGTCCACCGCCTCACCCATGCTCCGACCGGCTACAAGTAGCGGCAGTGCCACGTTCTCAAGCACGGTGAATTCGGCCAGAAGATGGTGAAACTGGAACACGAACCCTACCTTCTGGTTCCGAAATCCCGGCAAATCGCTAGCAGGATAACTGAAAATGTCAAGCGAATCAAGCAGCACGCGGCCGCGGGTCGGTCGGTCCAGGCCGCCAAGGATGTGGAGGAGCGTTGACTTACCGGTCCCGGATGGGCCGGTGATCGCGACGAACTCGCCTCGCCGGACCTTTAGGTTTACCCCGCGTAACACCTCGAGCTTCTCTGGCCCGGACTCAAACACGCGCCAGACGTCCTGGGCCTGCAAGACGACCGGTTGGCCCCTGGAAGCTTTCTCTTCACTCATACCTTATCGCTTCGACCGGGTCGAGCCGTGCCGCGCGGTACGCCGGATAGACAGTTGCTACGAAAGTGATGACAATTGCCGAAACACACACCAGGAGAAAATCCTGCCACTGCATTTCGACCGGCAGGTTCTTGATAAAATACACGTCGCCCGGCAGAGTCACGAACCGGTACCGATTCAAGAGCCAGCATGCCACAAGCCCGAACAGTGCGCCTGCTGCGGTACCGACGCCGCCGATTAGCAGCCCAGCATAGACAAATATTCTTGTCACCGCCTTCGGTCCTGCGCCGATGGCCTTGAGTATACCTATCTCCCTGGTCTTGCGCATGACAATCATCGTCAGCATCCCGACGATGTTGAAAGCGGCGACTAGCACGATGAGCACGAGCACGATGAAAGTCACCACCTTCTCCAGTCGCAGAGCGGTGAACAGATTGCGGTTCTGTAGAATCCAGTCCACGGCCCGATATGGAAACCCCAGGGCCGAGGTAATGCGTCGTGCCAGCCGTGCTGCACCGTACACGTCCGCTACCCGCAGCTCGTACCCGGTAATCATCCCCTCCATACCTAGAAACCGCTGCAGCTCGGTCAGTCCGAGGTACACGAAGCTTGAGTTATACTCGTACATCCCAGAGTCGAATATGCCGTTTACCCGAAAATGCCCGGCCCGCGGCATGAAACCCAGAGGAGTAGTGTTGCCGCCGAACGGCGATACGATATTCAGCCGGTCACCGACCGATACACCCATCACTCGTGCGAGTTCCACTCCGATTACGACCCCACCAGAGTCAAACGAAAAACTGCCTTCCTTCACGGTCGCGCCGATGTCGGTAATTTCCGATTCCCGCGTCGGGTCCACGCCTCGCACAACCACACCCTCAACCCCACTCGGTGACCGGATAAGAGTCTTGGCATAGACGAAAGGTGCTACGCTAACTACACCAGGAAAGTGTGTCAGCTTGGCAAGCAGCGTGTCACCGGCACCAGCATACGGGATTGCCTCGTAGGAATACTTGGTCACAACGATGTGCGGTGTTGCGCCGAGGATTCTGACCCGCAGCTCCTGGTGAAACCCATTGATGACCGACAGCACGATGATAATTGCGGCCACGCCCACAAACACGCCGCCGACCGCAATCGCGGTTATGCCCGAAACCCGGCTACCTTGCCGGCTTCGCAGATATCGGGAGGCAACGAAGAGCTCAAACCGCATCAGAGAAAGGCTACAAGGGGGCGTGGGTTGCAGGGTTCAAGGATATGGAGTCATGCGGCTTCAGACAACTTCCCCATCGTCCTATTCGCTTGGTCGCTGGGCTTCCTGGACTCTCAATCCTTTTTCGGTTGGCCGGAGTTGCGGGAATAGTATCACATCACGGATGGAAGGCGTGTCGGTGAGCAGCATAACAAGCCGGTCAACGCCGAGGCCGAGTCCACCGGTCGGTGGCATGCCGTATTCCAGTGCCAGGCAGTAATCCTCGTCTAGCGTGGCGAACTCTTCGTTTGCGGCCACTTGTGCCTCAAAGCGCTGGCGCTGTTCAGTCGGGTCGTTGAGCTCGCTGAACGCGTTGCCGAGCTCTATCCCGCACACGACCGGTTCGAACCGTTCAACCAAGTCAGGATTGTCCCGGTGTGTCTTCGCCAGCGGACAGGTAATCTTCGGATGGTCCATGACGAATGTCGGCTCGATAAGGTGGTCCTGTATCAGTTCGGAAAACAGCTTGTCTAGAAGTTTTGAGCGAGAAGTCTCGGGAGTAGTCTGGATGCCGAACCGAGCGCATACTTTCCTCAGCAGCTCCGAAGAGAGCTTCAACGGGTCGGCTTCAATCTTCTCAGCCAGCGCATCAGTGAACCGCAGTCGTTTCCACGGCCGCGCAAACTCAACTGTCTTGCCCTGAAACGATATCTCGGTTGTGCCGCGCACTGTTTCGGTTAGATACCGGAAAAGGTCTTCGACCAGGTTCATCATGTCAGTGTAGTCCGCATACGCCTGATACAGCTCGACCTGGGTGAATTCCGGGTTGTGCAGCCGATCCAGGCCTTCGTTGCGGAAGTCCTTGCATATCTCATAGACCCGGTCCATTCCACCCACAATCAGTCGTTTCAAGTACAGTTCGTCTGAGATGCGCAGGAACATTTTCTGGTCCAGAACGTTGTAGTACGTCTCAAAAGGTCTTGCCGCGGCTCCACCGTAAATCGGCTGCAAGGTTGGTGTCTCGACCTCGATGAAGCCGCGTTTGTCCAGGAACTTGCGGATGGCTGTAATGATTCGTGCCCGGGCTAGGAACACGCCGCGTGAGTCCTGGTTCATTATCAGGTCCAGGTAACGCTGTCGGTATCTAAGTTCGGTGTCCTTTAGTCCGTGGAACTTTTCCGGCAGGGGCTGAAGCGACTTGGCCAGAAGCACAAGCTCCCTTGCGTGAACTGTGATCTCACCGGTTCTAGTTCGGAACACCTCGCCCCGGCAGCCGACGATGTCGCCCAGGTCCAGAAGCGAAAGCCGTTTGAATGCGTCGTCGCCCAGGGTATCCTTACGCAGGTAGAGCTGAACCCGGCCACTTGAGTCCTGGATGTGGCCGAACTGGGTCTTGCCGTGTTCGCGCCGCGACATGAGCCGGCCTGCTACGCTCACCTCGACCTTTTCAGTTTTGAGGCCTTCGAAAGCAGCAACGACCTCTGCACACTTGTGGCTCACCGGCCAGCGGTAAGCGTAGGCCGGAATGCCCTGCTCGACGAGTTTGACGAGTTTCGCCTTACGGAAGCTTCGGTCGTCTTGGTGGTTGTCCGACATCGGCGGAAACTATATCCCCTTGACCCGGCAAGTCAAGAAACAGGGACAGCAACCGCAGATTTCGCAGATTCCACAGATTCGTTTTCGGGAGTCGGACACCCCCTCTCTTCCGTTCCCTCCCCATTCAAGGGGGGAGGGAGGGGGTGAGGATGAAGGCTCGAAGTCCAGAATCGTCATGGATGCGCGCCCGATATTCCATTTGCAATCCCAGACAGTCCCAATCTGCAGTTCCTGTTGAATCACTTCCGCAGGCAGGGCTTTACTTGCGGCCTGGAGGGCCTACACTTTCCCGGTGAGCAGAATTCTATGTCTCGACATCGGCACCAGGCGCACTGGTGCTGCGGTCTCGGACCAGACCAGAACTATCGCCCAGGGGCTACCCACGATTGAGCACAAAGATGACAGCATGCTCGTCGCCGTGGTAGAACGTCTGGTCAGTGAATATGAAGTTGGAACCATTATTGTCGGTCTGCCCCTGAGCCTTTCGGGAAAGCCGTCGAGCCGCTCCCGGCAGGTCATGGAACTCGCCAACCGGCTGCGCAACAAACTGAAATTGCCGGTCGAGCTTGTGGACGAACGCTATACCACGACCGCGGCTGCCGATATTCTGTCTATGGCGCGCGGCCGCGAGACTGCTGGCACAAGGCCCCGTTCGGTGGGCCGGTCAAGGAAAGACAAGCTGGCCGCAAACCGTATTGCGGCTACGCTGATTCTTGAGAAGTACCTTGCAAACCGCACTCCGACTAGGGGGATCAATTCGCGGGGGCGAAGTCTGGACAGGGACTTACCGGACAGCTCAGCAAAACCGGAGTCTGATGCCGGGGCTCAGCCCGGCAGACAAGAGGGCATGACCGGAAGCACAGGACAATGGTGAAGCATCAGCCCCGCGCTCCAAGCGGTCTTGCCGCTTTGTCTGCTGTTCTCGGTTTCTGCTGCCTGGTGCTGTCCTTGTTCGGCTGCTCCTCGTCGGGCAGGAAGGTCAGGGTCTTCATCCCGAAGGGTCTTTCCACCCGTGCAATTGCTGAAACCCTGCATCAGCATCGGGTCATTGACAACCCGGCAGAGTTCCGGTTCCTGGCCCGGCTTCTTTGTTTCGACCGGAGACTCCGGCAGGGCAGATACGATTTCGCACCGCACAGCGAAGAACTTGTTGTGCTCTGGCAAATGACCCGGCCCGGCCACGCTGCGGTCCGAATTACCATTCCGGAAGGCTACACGATGCGCCGGATTGCCGACTTGCTCGAAGAACATGGCGTCTGTCCTGCTTCTGATTTTCTTGACGCCTGCCAAAGCCGCACACTCCTTGACAGCCTTGGCATCAGCCTGGCCACGGCTGAGGGGTACCTTTACCCGGATACCTACGAGTTCGAAATTGGGTCCGAGCCCGCCGTCGTCATACGACGTATGGTCTGTCGGTTCTTCGAGGTCTTCGAGGGATTGACAGACCGAGCAGCACAGACGCAGGCTCCGCAGAGCGACCGAGAATTTGCTCAGTCCAGGGCGCGAAGTAAGAAGCCCGAAATCGCCGAGGTGCTGATTCTTGCCTCAATTGTCGAGCGGGAAGCAGTCAGGCCGGAGGAAGCGCCGAGGATTGCCGGTGTATTTCTGAACCGGCTTAGAAAGGGTATTCCACTCCAATCCTGCGCCACGGTCGA
Source organism: candidate division WOR-3 bacterium (assembly GCA_039801365.1). Taxonomy (NCBI): domain Bacteria; kingdom Pseudomonadati; phylum Caldifarciminota; species Caldifarciminota bacterium. Next base: position 1,240 of record JBDRUN010000029.1, on the reverse strand, counting down.
GTATGTCCTTCCGGTACACAAGGACCGGCTTACTATTGAAGACACTCGGATTGAGTCGCCGTACAACACCTACCTGCGTCCCGGTCTGCCGCCCGGGCCAATCTGCAATCCGGGTCGCAACGCGCTTGTCGCGGTACTTAGACCAGAGACAACCGACTTTCTGTATTTCCTGTCTAGAGGCGACGGCACGCACATTTTCTCCCGGACTTGGCGCGAGCACGAATTTGCCCGTCGCCGGCTGCGGCGTGGAGACAACTGACCGGGTTGGCTTGACTCCGGTTGACATCCGGCTAGACTGCCCGTGTAGGCTGCCGGACTGAATCCAGTCCAGCCGGTAATGTAGGAATGAAAGCAATATTGCCATGAGGAGGCACTGATGAAGCCGTTGCTGTCACTGTTTCTGCTCTTTGTTGTCGGTCTTTCGAGTCCGGTGGTGCCGTTGGTTCGTACGGGTTCGTTTGAACCGGCAGCACTGCCCGAGTACGACTCGGTAGCGATTGCCGGTTATCGGTTCGACCCTCTGGCCGGCGTTCCCGAGCTGCCGGCCGAACTGTCCGCCGAGTCAGACTACTGGCTCGTTCATCTAAAGGGGCCGGTGTATGAATACATGACTAGAGTGCTTGAATCGTACGGCTGCAAAGTTATTCAGTACGTGCCTTTCAACGCCTTCATCGGTCGGATGAACCCGGACCAGCGCCAGGCGATTGAGGCGCTTGAGTTCGTCAACTGGGTCGGTCAGTACGAGCCGGCATATAAGCTCAGTCCGGAGCTGAGACAGGCGAGAAGTCAAAAGCCGGAAGCAAGAGGCCAATTCCTGGTAATGCTCTTCTACGACGAAGACCTTGATGCCGCGGTCGCTCGCCTTGCCGGTATCGGGACTGTGCTTGAGACTTCAACGAGCAACGCCTTCAAGGTCGTCAAGGTTGAGACCGAGTTCGGCCGGTTGGCTGAGCTTGCCTGTCTGTCCGTAGTTCAGTGGGTTGAGCCGTGGCCCGAGGTTGAGCACTGCAATGAGAACGCACAATGGGTCACCCAGACCTGGCGCCAGGGTATCCGACGGGTCTGGACAAGAGGCGTGAACGGCAGTACTCAGGTCGTGAACACCGCTGACACCGGTATTCTGATGGGCTCAGTTACACACGACATGGTGCGTGACCCTGCAGTGCCGGTCACGACCTGGGGTGACTTCCCGACTCATCGCAAGGTCATTGGATACCGAACTTGGTCCGGGTCCTCGGCC
>JBDRUN010000028.1 GCA_039801365.1 candidate division WOR-3 bacterium | reverse complement strand
GATGTGCCTTGGCCGGCCCAACCATCTCGACTTCAAGCTGGACAAAGCTCATGATTCGAGTACAAATGTATTCTGAGGCAACGGGGCGTCCTCGAGTACATCCATATATGAGGCAACAGGGGCTGCTAGCGCCTTGACGGACAAGCCGTTGGAACGGTTGCGAGGGCTTCCCTATTCCGATTTGCCCGCGGGTTGGATAGCAGCAGATGTTACGGGTGGTTGGCTGATTTCGATAAGCACGCCGCCAGCGGAGTGAGGATGGATGAAAAACACCTTGGTGCCATGTGCGCCAGCCTGGGGAGCCTTGTCAATGATTCTGACTCCGGCCCTAGCCAGACGGTCAAACTCAGCCTGGGCATCGTCAACCTCGAAGCAGATGTGCTGCAGGCCTGGACCACGTTCGGACAGGAACTTGGCAATCGGCGAGTCGGGCGAATCAGGCTGGACCAGTTCGATTCTTGTTTCACCGACCGGGATGAAACCGACCGTGACCTTGCGATGCGGCACGGTCTCCCTGCCCTCCAGCTTGAGTCCAAGCTGTTGCTCGTAGAACTTCGCTGCCATATCCACATCTGGAACGGCAATGGCGATATGGGCTATCCTTCTAATCAACGTGCCTCCTGAAGCTAGAATCCAAGACCCAGAACCAGAGTCTCAAGTCCTCTATGACGAGTGGAAAAGAACAATATGGTGCTATTGCCGGTCATATTCTCCGAAGACCGAACGCATGGCGTCGGAAATCTCGCCCACCGTGGCGTTAGCGCGCACCGCGGCGAGTATCGGCTCCATCAGATTAGCAGTTCCTGCTGCTGCTTCGCGCACCACGCTCAGCGCAGCCTTGACCGTACCAGTGTCACGGCCGCGGCGAACTTCGGCCAGCTTCGCGGACCGTTTGCGGCCAAGTTCCGGATCAACGCGCAGTATCTCAAGTCGGCGTTCCTCGGGTTCCTGATAGCGGTTCAGCCCAACCACGATGCGCCTGCCTGCTTCAATCTCCTGTTGATACCGGTAGGCGCTGTCGGCAATCTGCTCCTGGATGAACCCCTGCTCGATGGCCGAAACTACGCCGCCCAGTGCCTCGACCCTCAGGATAAGCTCACGGGCCCGGGTCTCAATCTCGTCAGTCAGGCTTTCGACTGCGTAGGAACCGGCAAGTGGATCAACGGTATCGGCGATACCAGTTTCGTGCGCGAGAATTTGCTGGGTACGCAGGGCGAGTTTTGCTGATTCCTGGGTTGGCAGGGCCAGTGCTTCATCGCGGGAGTTCGTGTGCAGGCTCTGGGTGCCGCCGAGTACCGCGGCCAGTGCCTGGTATGCGACCCGGACAACGTTGTTATCCGGTTGCTGGGCAGTGAGCGTGACTCCCCCGGTCTGGGTGTGGAATCTCAGCTTGCACGATTCGTCGGACGCGTTCCACCTCTCACGCAGAAGCCGGGCCCAGAGCCGGCGGGCAGCGCGGAACTTCGCCGCTTCCTCGAGAATGTTGGAATGTGCCGCAAAAAAGAAAGAAAGCCTGGGTGCGAAGTCGTCAATCGCAAGTCCAACCTCGAGTGCGGCCCTGATGTATTCAAGACCGTCGGCAATGGTGAATGCCACTTCCTGAACCGCAGTCGCGCCAGCCTCACGCATATGGTACCCGGAAACACTGACCGTATTCCATTTTGGAACATTCTTTGCACACCAGGCAATCAGGTCGGTGACAAGCCGAAGCGATGGCCGGGGTGGGAAGATGTAGGTGCCGCGCGCTACATACTCTTTCAAGATGTCGTTCTGAACCGTGCCGCGTAGCTCTCTTATGGGTATCCCCCGACGCTCGGCCAAGACGCAGTACATCGCGAGCAGGATGCCGGCAGTCGCATTTATCGTCATTGAGGTTGAGACCTTATCGAGCGGGATCTGGTCGAAAAGCACGGCCAGGTCGTCGAAACACGAAATCGCCACTCCGACTTTGCCGACTTCGCCACGAGCCATTGGGTGGTCAGAGTCGTAACCCATCTGTGTGGGCAGGTCGAACGCAACCGACAGTCCGGTCTGGCCCTGTTCGAGAAGATAACGGAAGCGCTGATTCGTCTCCTCGGCTGAGCCGAAACCGGCGTACTGGCGCATCGTCCAGAAGCGTGAGCGGTACATCGTCGGCTGAACGCCACGGGTGAAAGGAAAGGCACCGGGCAGGCCGAGAACAGGTTCCTGCTCAGGAGGCAGATAGACCCGCTTGAGCTCAATGCCCGAAGTAGTCTCAAATCCCTCCTCGCGTTCCGGTGCCTTGGCCAGTGCCGGGCCAAGGACTTCCTGTTGCCAGCGTACTAGGTTGTCTTGGGTTTCGGGATTGGGCCTTGGGTCCTGAGACTTGGGCATTTACTACAGAGGTATATTTCCGTGTTTGCGCCAGGGGTTTGACAGTTTCTTTGTCCTGAGCAGTTTGAGCGCGCGGGCAATCTTGCGCCTTGTATCCTTGAACTGAATCACTTCGTCAACGTAACCCAGTTCTGCGGCCCGGAACGGGTTTGAGAACTTCTCCTCATAGTCACGGATAAGTTCACGCCGGGTCTCTTCCGGGTCCCGAGACTCCGCAACTTCTTTGCGAAACAGGATGTTGACGGCACCTTCTGCACCCATTACCGCAATTTCGGCAGTGGGGTAGGCAAAGTTGAAATCTCCGCGGATGTGCTTGGACGACATCACGTCGTATGCTCCGCCATAGGCCCGGCGGGTGATGACCGTTACCTTGGGTACGGTTGCTTCGCAAAACGCATAGAGCAGCTTTGCACCGTGACGGATGATGCCGCCGTATTCTTGATTGGTGCCGGGCAGGAAACCGGGCACGTCAACAAAGGTTACGATAGGAATATTGAAGCAATCGAGGAACCTTACGAACCGGCCTGCTTTGGTGGAGGCATCAATGTCTAGACAACCGGCAAGGAACTGTGGCTGGTTTGCGACGATGCCGACGACTTCGCCCGCGATGCGGGCAAAGCCGATGATGATGTTCTTGGCCCAGAACTTCTGTACCTCAAAGAAACTTCCTTGATCAACGGTCCGGCGAATAATTGCAGCCATGTCATAAGGTTTGCGCGGGTCGTCCGGGATAACGTCTTCGACCCCTTCGGTATCCCGATCCGCGGGGTCGGCCAAATCGCTGTGCGGCGGTGCTTCGCGATTATTCTGGGGCAGATAAGACAAGAGCTTACGACACTGTTCGAGCACGTCCCGGTCGTCCAGACCCTTGAAATGCGCAACTCCGGACACGGCATTGTGGGTGTCGGCACCACCGAGCTTCTCCTTGGTAACTTCTTCGCGGGTCACAGCTTTGATGACCTCAGGTCCGGTGATGAACATGTAGCTTGTGCGCTCGGACATGAAAATGAAATCGGTGAGAGCCGGCGAGTACACTGCGCCGCCAGCGCAGGGGCCGAGGATGCAGGAAATCTGCGGGATCACGCCTGAGGCGAGCACGTTACGCAGAAAAATGTCGGCGTAACCGGCCAGGCTGACTGCACCTTCCTGGATTCGCGCTCCGCCCGAATCGTTCAGGCCAATGATCGGCATGCCGACCCGCATCGCCAGGTCCATGACCTTGCATACCTTCTCGGCAAATACCTTCGAAAGTGTGCCGCCGAACACAGTGAAGTCTTGGGAGAACACCGCAACCGGTCGGCCGCCAATGAGACCGTGACCGGTTACAACCGCATCACCAGGAATTCGCTGCTTGTCCATACCGAATTCGTCGCAGTCGTGGACCCGAAGTCGGTCAAGTTCCACAAAGCTGTCCTTGTCAAGGAGGATGTCGAGTCGCTCGCGGGCAGTCAGCTTGCCGGCGGCGTGTTGCTTCTCGATGCGGTCCTTGCCACCGCCAAGCAGCGCCTGCTCGTTTCGTCGGGCAAGCTCAGCCTGGACACGTTCGAGGTGGGTTGTGAGTTCTTCTTCGTCTCTTGCCATCGGCACCGATGCTAGGCAGAACTGCGGCCAATGTCAAGCACCGGATGTCGGAAAAGAGGAATCGCACTGAGCGCTGTGCAACCAGCTACGCCGGAGCGCAGGCTATGGCGCTGGCATGGTTTGTGATTCGCTGAACTTCACAGGCTTGGTTTCGGAGTATCGGTTGTTATTGACTTCGGTTGGCACACGGATAGAATTCCTGTGCGGCGTTGATGCCAACGTTTGTAGTCCCATAAACAAACTAAAACGTCAAGACCGCAGATAATAAAGGAGGACCGATGAAAGCGACCGTAATGCTTCTTGCTTTCGTGCTGGGCGCAGGCCTGGCCAGCGTGCCGGCGACCGAGGCAACGGAGCAGCAGAATCAACCAGAGCTTGTGAAGTACTACTACGGGCTCCCCGGCTCGGACGACTATGTCCTGGGCCCGGCGAGTGAACCCCAGGCAACTGACGCCTGGGCTCAGCATAGTACGATGCCCACGGCGATGATGGACAACGCCGCAGCTACGAACGGCAGCCACGTCTATGTGGCGGCCGGTTACAGTACGGGGTACGTGTTGTACCGGCACGCGGTCGGCAGCACGACATGGGAGACGATGGCACCATGCCCGCTCAACATCACGACTGGCGGCGCGGCCATCATCGGCGACACGTTCTACTACTGCGGCGGCTACGCGGGGATGAGCACGGCGGTGGACACGCTGTTCAAGTACAGCATCTCGGGCAACAACTGGACTTCGGCGCCGGGACCACACCCAGGGTGGGGCTACAACTGGTCGCCGACAATTGTTGCCTGCGCGGGCAAGCTTTACTACTGCAGCGGCTGCAGCGTGCCCGGAGCAACCGCGCCGACGACCCGGGTATGGCGGTACACTCCAGGCTCAGGCTGGACCCAGGTTGCGAACATGAACTCGGGCCGGGTGTTTGCGATGGCAGTCGCCTACCACGACACCATCTGGATGGCGGGCGGCAACAAGGACGGTGCGGCCCTGACCCACACCGAGTTCTACGACCCGGTATCAAACACTTGGAATGTGAACAACACTGTGTTCCCGCAACTGCCCGAAGCCCGCTGGGGCGCGGCAGTGGCGCAGGTCGGTGACAAGATGGTCATTGCCTCAGGTGTGACCCCGGCCAGCGCGCTTACCGATACCGCGTTTGTGTTCGACTTCACGACCCGGACCTGGAGCGTAGAAGAGGGGATTCCGACCCGGGTCTATCGCACGGTCGGAGTTGGCAACGCCGACAACAAGGCCGTGGTCTATGGCGGCTCGACCGGCGGGTTCACACCAACGAACATCTGCCAGTACAACACTTACGGACCACCACCAGCACATGATATGAGTCTCGACGCCATTCTCGCACCGGGCACGATTGTGCCGCCCGGCGCGCCGCTTTCGCCCACGGTCAGGATAAAGAACCTGGGGGCGGTGCCGGAATCAAACATACCGGTGACGTGCTGGATTGACTCTGGGGCAACCCGTGTTTACAACCAGACGGTGACCTACGCCGGTCCGGTGGCACCTGGTGCGACGGCGGAGTTTCCATTCGCCTCGAACTGGACTCCAGGGCCCTCGGGTGCGACCTATCAGGTAAAGATGTTCACTGCGCTTGCGGTGGATACCAACCGTCACAATGACACCCTCACCCAGACTACGGTATCATCCGACAAGCTGACCGTGCTGTGGCTCTATTCTGACTATGGCCAGCCTGACACTACACTGGGCGTACGGCTTCTTGCTCTGGGCGACACGCTCGTGTACCGCGATGTCCAATATACGACACCAACAATTTCCGAGCTATTGCCCTATGCGGTTGTCGGCGCACACTCTAACTATCCGTACGCTGACACAGCGGCGCTGGGTAATGTGCTGGCAGCGTATGTTGACTCAGGTGGTGGCGTGGTTCTTGGCCACTTCAGCTTTGCGACTGGCTGGGGAATGGGCGGCCGGATAATGACCGGAGCTTACGCGACCATTGGTCAGGGCGCAAATACTCATTCTACAACCACACTTGGCTGGAATCGTTCCGGGCATCCGGTCATGGCCGGAGTGGATTCATGTCGTGAGTATTTTGCGGCGAGCGCGGCGTATGTCACTACCGACTCGGTCGCGAACTGGGCCGACGGCCGGCCCTATGTCGGAGTCAGCTCGAACCAGAAGGTTGTCGGGGTCAATTCCTACCCGGGTATCTACACCCGAACCCCGCCTCAGCGCGGTGGCGACTGGGCGCTTGTTTTCCACAACGCGTTGCGGTACGTTGCCGGCATGACCGGGACCAAGGAATTCGACCCGTTCCGGCCTGCGTTACACGTGGAACTTGAAGCTGCGCCGGTCCCGGCCCGCGGCCGCGTGGTCATCAACTACGCGGTGGCAGGTTCGGGTTTGGTTGAAGTCGGCGTGTACGACCAAAGTGGCCGGCTCGTGCAGACAGTGTTCCGCGGCAATGCGGAATCGGGCATAAACCGACTGGTCTGGAACATGACTGACTCAGAAGGCAGATCGGTTCCGGCCGGCGTCTACTTCTGCAAGCTGGTGGCCGGAGACAAGGTCGAATCGCAGAAGCTAGTGGTTCACTAGTAGCCAAAACCTTATCGCTGGCGACACGGCGGCCGGGGACAACCCCGGCCGCCTGCTGCTGACGCATGACGCCGGCATCCAAGTTCCCGCGTACTACCTGGTGTGCAGTTTGTGATGCGCATTGCCCTTGCAAGGCCCGGGGTTGACCTGCAGTGAATGCAGCTTATGCTTTGTTTCGTGAGTTTCACAGATGTAGCCGGTGGCGTGCTGGCAATGGTGCTCGGCATGCTGGTGTGCTTTCTTGGATACCGACTAATACGAGTAACGCTTGGAATCGCCGGTTTTCTGGTCGGAGCAGCTATTGTTTGTTGGCTTGTTTCGATGATTACCGGGGTAGCACCGCTTTTCGTTGTAATCGCGGCGCTGGTCGGCGGCATCATTGGTACCGTCCTGGCCGTACTCCTGTACAAGGCCGGCGTGTTTCTTCTGGGTGCGGCAGCAGGTGCGTTGGTAGCGGGTTTCGTCACAGTCGGCACCGGGCACACGCCGACAAGCCTTGTCCTGATTGCTGCTGGCATTGTCGCCGGGGTCGTCACGGTGCTGCTTGAGCGGCCGCTTGTGTCAGTTTTGACCGCGTTTGGTGGAGCGCTGGCCGCAGTTGCGGGTCTATTTCAGCTCTGCGGCTGGTTTCGGATAGTGGATGGATATAAGGGCCTTGCCGGGTTGCGGGCCGCGGGCGCTTTGTACTGGCTTGCGCTCGGGTCCTGGGTCGTCTTAGGCGTTCTCGGCACGGTGGTACAGTTGAAGCACAAGAAGAAGTAGGAGAGAAGATGCGTAGCAGAGGTATGATAATATTGGTCGCGGTGCTGTCGGTAGGACTTGGCAGCGAGTTTCTGGGAATAGTGTCGGACGCTAGGCCTGAGGACGTCGCCCGGGACTATGCAGTGGTGGGGCAGACTGGAAACGGCGTGCTTGTAACAGGAGTGGTGCAGACTCAGAACGTAAGGGTGCTTGACTACATCGCGCCCGGTAAGCAGTACCTGCGTGTACACCTAATGACCGGCACGTCTGCGGCTGAGCTTGCGGCGTTGGCACAGATACTAGACTACGACGGCAGTGAGTACATCGTCGTGACCGACGAAGCCGGAGCAACAAGGGTGCGCGAACTCCGGGCTATGGTTGCACCATTGAGCCTCAGACCGTGGGTTCTCACGGAGAGAGCTCCGCAACTGCCGGCGGTGCTTCCGAATCCAATTGTCCAGCAGATTGTTTCACTGGTGTCGGCCGACACGGTGCTTTCCTACGTACGCAGGTTGCAGCAGTACCGGACAAGGTACGCCTCGACCGACTCAGGCAAGGCTGCAGCACAGTGGATTGCGGCTCGGCTGCGGGCTTACGGGTGTGACACCGTGCTGTTTGAGTACTACAACTCCAGTCACGCACCGAGTGTCATCGGCGTGCGCTACGGGCTTGCCGGTCAGCGTAACCCGTACGCGATTATTTCGGGACACTTCGACAGCTACTCGACCGGGCTTGCGCCGGGCGCGGACGATAATGCTTCTGGTACTGCGGCGACGCTGGAAGCGTGTCGGGTGATGAAGAACTTCCGGTTCAATCGAGACCTGCGGTTCATCGGTTGGTCCGGAGAGGAGCTCGGACTGTACGGCAGCGAGTACTACGCGAGCCGGGCGCGGTCCAGGGGCGACAGCATTCTCGCGGTGCTCAATTTTGATATGATCGGCTATGTTGATGCGAGTCCTGAGGACTTGAACCTGATGGCCAAGACTGCGAACCCGCCTTGCGGACCTCTGGCTGACTGGTTCATCGCGGTGGCCGACACCTATACCGCGCTGCCGTGTTACAAGCAGATGGTGAGCGACAATCAGAATTCGGACCACGGGCCATTCTGGAACAACGGGTATCTTGCACTCACCGGCATCGAGGATTTCTGGCCAACAAACCCTCATTACCACACTTCCCACGACTCAATCGGCGCCGGGTACAATAACAACGAGTTCTGCACCGACGTAACCAGGGCAGCAGTAGCTGCATTGGCGACTCTGGGCCAGCCAGTGCAGGTAAACCAGCCGTGGCTTTCGTATCTGCGAAGCTGGGTATCAGACCAGGGAGGAAACAATAACGGTCGCTGGGACCCTGGTGAGAGTGTAGCAGTGTATGTACGACTTCGGAATGCCGGAATGGCGACGGCGCATGGCGTTAGTGCGACTTTGAGCACGGGCGACCCTTACGTGACGCTGTTCCGGGCAAGCTCGTCTTTTGGCGACATCGCGGGTCAGGACAGCGCCACCTGCACGCAGCCGTACCTTGCAAGAGCCGCGGCGGGCACGCCAAAGGAGCATGTCGTGAGTTTCGACCTGGCGATAACGTCGGCTGAAAGTACGTGGCAGGATAGGTTCGGTCTGACCGTGGGTGAGATTCTTGCGATTGACCCGGTGCCAGACGGGCCGCGGCTGCCGCCGCTGTACTGGGCGTACGACGACATTGATACCGGGTATAGTCAGCACCCGGCCTACGAATGGGTTGAGATAAAGGGCGTAGGTACAAGGCTCAATTTCCCGCACAACGACTCGGTGAAGATACTTGACTTGCCGTCATCTTTTGGGCCGTTCAAGTTCTACGGCCAGCGGTACACGCAAGTGTCGGTCTCGGCCGACGGCTGGCTTGCGCCCGGCAGCTATTCGCAGCGACACTACGCCAATACCGGGCTGCCCAATCCTGCGACACCGCCTGGTATGATATGTGTGAACTGGGATGACTTGTACCCGGGCGAGAGCAGTTCGGGGTATGTGTATTACTATCACGATCCCGCAAATCACCGGTTCGTGGTCGAATACGACAGCGTTGCGTACTACGACCCACGCTCAGTGCGCGACAAGTTCCAAGTAATCATATACGATACGACGCTTGCCCCGGCGTCGGGCAATAATGTGATTGTGTGCCAGTACATGACCGCAAATCGTTACACGAGTTCTACGATCGGCATCGAGGACCCGACGAGGACGATTGCGATACAGGACCTGTACAATGGCACCTTGGCAAGGGGTGCAGCACCGATTGTTGCAGGTCGCGCAATACGGTACGTGGCCGAGGACCCGACCGGGGTTACCGAGGTCCGAATACCACCCGCTGTGCGCCGGACGCGCTACCACGGACCGACGATTCTGCGGTCGGTGCTGATGATAGGGGATGGAAGACAGGACAGGGGATACAGGGCGGAACTGCTGAGCGTGACCGGGCAGAGGATGATTGAGCTCAGACCCGGGGCGAACGACATTCGAGGTCTTGTTCCCGGCATTTACTTCCTGCGGCTGGAGGCCGATACCTGGACAGAGACGGTCAAGACAATCATTACGCGATAGCCTGGTCGCAGGTAGCTTGTGGCATTACTGCTCATTTGGATCGGCTTGATGGGCGTGGCCGGAAACCTCGCGGCTTGGTTTCTACTGAGCCGATTCGCACCAGCATTCTTCAATGTCGAGCACTGGACCGCAACCGGCAAAGGCCGGGTCGTGCGAATCATGCTTGCTGTCTTTGTTGCTACTTCCACACTGCTCGTACTTCTAGGTTTTGGACTCCTTTTGTTCAAGCAGACATGTCCGTCTGCCCACCGACCGTCCGTGCGAACTTCCGGGAACGCCGCCCAAGTCGCAGTAGGACAATCGCCGGAGAATCTGTGGGTTAGCCGTAAGGCATATAGGGCTGCTATAAGCCGTTTGGCCTCGAAGCCGTCCGTTTTCAAGGGGATTGACATCGCAACCGTCCGGTGCTCAGCGAGTTAGCTGCTAGCACGGGACAAACCTGCGCTCAGTCTTGTCTGGCACAATGGGTGCATCCCATCAGGACGAGGGGTTCTTGGAAATGTCAAGCTACGAATTCCGGACTAGTGAGACCAGGCCTGACTTTCCCGCGGTGGTCGGGAAGGCAAGAGAGTTCGAAGATGGGGCCGCCGAGCGTCTGCAATTCAACAATCATCCAGCCCAAGGAAGCTGCACACTGGCGTCCGGCGGCCCAATGAAATCATCATCAGCCTTGAGGTGTGAGGGCATGTTCAGATGGCCGTTACTCACCGAAAACCGATGCGGAACCATCGCGAAATCACGTTCCACCCTCTGTTCTTTGCCTGAAAACCTGGCTGGCCGCAGCGTTCCGGCCCTCTGGCTATCCGGCTATCCGGCTAGAATTCGTGGCGTTCCCATTTCGGTTCTTGGGCTACTTGTGCTTCTTGGAGCCGCGCTGGTGACCGGGCTCTGTCCGGCCCGGCCCGTACCTGTCAGTCCTGGTGGCGTCTGGACGCTCGGGGCCGTCGCGGCGCCAGCGGCGGCCCCGCACTGCCGCACTACGCCGCCAGCGCCAGACCCGGTTGCACCAAGTAATGGTGACACTGTGCTTACGACCACACCGACAATGATAGTTGAGTCCTCGGTCGTGGTGGATTCATACCATTTCCGCGTGATGGAGGAGCAGAGCATCGCCGCCCAAGGGTACAGCTTGGAGCCACGCTGGGACCCGGGCAAGAGTGGTTTGTCGCTCCAGCGCGGACACCGCTACCACTGGTCGTGCCGAGTGCGGGACGCGACCGGCTGGAGTCCGTGGTTCACCCCACACTGGGAATTCGTGGTGGGGTACAACATTCCGGCGCCTGAACCGAAGGTGCCAGAGGATGGTGCGATGCTGCACACACTGCGACCGGTGCTGGTGGTGAAGCCGGTGAACGGCCCGGTGCGGTATCACTTCGTAGTGTGGGACGGCAAGACCATGGTCGGCGAGGGGGTGACAACAACGCCGAGCTGGCTTTACGACGGGCAGCGGCTGAGACTGGGGAATCGGTATCAGTGGACGTGTCGCATCGAGACACCAGAAGACACCAGCGACTGGTTTAGACCGGAATGGTCATTCGAACTCGTGCGAGCGCCGGTAGAGGACGGCGTCGTGGAGTCGTCAGAAACAAGACTGGTGTCGGTGCAGGCGACGCCGAGTCCTTTCTCGGAAAAAGTGATTTTCTCGGCCAGAACTAGCAGGCTGAGCTGGCCGGTTGTGCTTCAGATATTCTCGACTGACGGTCGGATGGTGCGCTCAATGGTCGCCGGGAGTCGTCCAGCCCGGAATGACCTCTTCGTGTGGGACGGCCGGGACCAGGAAAACAGAATGGTCTGTCCCGGTACTTACTTCTGCCGGATTATGACCGAATCCGGGCAGAGTGTGCTCAAGCTCATGAAGGTGAACTAGGTGAGGGCCTCAAATACCGCCCGGCGACAAGCACGCCGGGCGGCTCTGTTGCAGTGAGTAACACGGGTAGTGAGAAAAAGGAACCACGAGGAGAGCTAGCTAGTCGGGTTAGGCAGGATGAACATCCATAGTGGTGACCAGTCGGTGAACCACTTCCAGTTCGGGCTATAGGCCCGCACACGCCACCAGTAGCAACCGTGTCGGTTGAAAGTGACCGCGGTTTCGGTTGAGTACACCTTGTCCCCTATTGCATAGAGGCTCTCAGGAGCAGGCTTTGAACTTTGATAGACCTCAACCTGGTAATAAGCGGCGCCCGAGACCCGCTGCCACTTCATAACGACGTCCTGCGGGTAGGCGTAGTTGAGTATCAGCTTGCCGTCTGGAGGGTCGAGCTGGACCGGTGCGGCCGGCGGGTCAGGCTTTGTTGGGTCGTAGGGCTCATAGTCGTAGGGATTCTTGCAGAAGCAGGAAAGAGCCAATGCGATGCAGGCGATGTGCAAGACCGAAGTTGGAGAGTGCCTAGCGACCGATAACCAATTACGCCGCATGCCTTCGGGTCGGAGTCCAAGCCCGAGCCAATGGCGAAACTATAATACGTGTCAGGTTACCTCAACGAACTTGGGCCGGGCAAACACGACGCGACCAACGCTGGTATCGAGCGTGCCCTGCACGACGACCTCGATGTCACGGCCGACGATATCACCGGCGTTCGCAATCACAACTTTGACGCCACCATCAAGATAGCCGATACCTTCGTTCTTCTCTTTGCCTTTCTTTGCCACCTTCACCCGTAGCTCAGCCCCGGGTAGAAATTGGGGCTTGAAAAGGTTGTGGATTTCGGACAAGACGACGACCGGTAGGCCATTGCAGGCGGCCTTGAGCTCAGGGACCATGGTTAGCAGCGTCGCTTTGTGCCGACGCAGCGCTGCGACCAGAGTGTCCCGTTCGAGCAGCTTGCGATCGAGCTTGACCGTGATGCATTTGATCTTGCGCAGGGCCTCGATCGTCTCCCAGGCGCGGCGGGTGCGGTGGTCAGCATCGTCTGAGCCGGCCGGCTTTGGCGGCTCGGGAACAAGCAAGGTCCCGTTCACTAGACCGAGTGCCATGAACTGAGCAATCCTGGGATCGGCCAGCGTGTCGAAATCTACGATGAATGTCTTGGCTTTGCGAAAAAGCATTGCATCCTCCGTTTGCGGCCGACACGGTCGGTCTCAGAAGTCCCCCAGTGTCTCAAGAGCCTCGCGGACCGTTTCGACCGGGAAAAGTTCAAGCCCCGTAGTTCTGCGCGACTTGCGCGGCAGGTTTCGGCGGGGCAGTATTAGCTTACTGAATCCGAGCCGGGCCGCTTCGGTAATCCTGGCTTCGGCCCGGGCAACAGAACGTACCTCGCCGCCTAGTCCGACCTCGCCGACGACTGCGGTGTCTGAAGGCAGGACGACATTGCGCAGCGAGGAAGCTAGAGCGGCAACTACTGCCAGGTCAGCGGCCGGTTCCTGGACCTTGAGTCCGCCAGCGATGTTGAGAAATACGTCGTGGCCTGCAGCAGCAATGCCGGCCCGTCGCTCCAGAACGCACAGCAGCATATTGAGTCGGCGCAGGTCAAAGCCGGTGGCGACACGCTGGGGGAGGGTATAGGGAGTTCGTGCCGCCAATGCTTGTATCTCAACAAGCAGCGGACGGGTGCCTTCAACCAAGGCGCAGACCGCAGAGCCGGAAACATCGGGACGCCGTCCGGAAAGGAAAAACTGAGATGGATTAGGGACTTCGGACAGACCGGCATCGGACATTTCGAACACGCCGATTTCGTCGGTCGGACCGAACCGGTTCTTTACCGCACGCACTATGCGGTACTGTTGCATCTGCTCGCCCTCAAAGTAAAGTACCGTATCAACCATATGCTCCAGGGTCTTAGGGCCGGCAATGGAGCCGTACTTGGTGACGTGGCCGATGAGGACGGTGGTGATGGTGCGGGCCTTAGCCAGGCGCAGAAGTTCGGCAGTGCACTCCCGAACTTGAGATACACTGCCGGGTGCGCTGGACAGGTCAGCGCTGTACACAGTCTGAATGGAATCTACCACGAGCAAGCCAGGCCGTACCTCGTTGGCCGCCTCGATAATTTCTCCCATCTCAACCGAGCAGAGCAGGGTGATATTCTTCGGTTCGACCGATAGGCGCTCAGCCCGGAGCTTGACCTGCTCGGCCGATTCCTCGCCCGTGACGTACAGCACCGGAGTGTGATCTCGGCTCAGCCGGTCGCATACCTGCAGAGTGAGCGTGGACTTGCCGATACCAGGCTCGCCGCCGATTAGAAGTAGAGAACCAGAAACAAGGCCGCCACCGAGCACGCGGTCTAGTTCAGCAATGCCGGTTGTCAGGCGGCGCTTTTCCTGCGAAGCGACGTCGGCAAGCCTCACCGGTCTCGTGCTCCCGGCAGTTGGCTGCCGGCGGGTACGACCGGTTCTCTTCTCTCGCTGTTCTTCGACGAGCGTGTTCCAGCGGTCGCAGCTTGGACACCGGCCAAGCCAGCGGCCGGTCTCGAACCCGCAGTTCTGGCAGACAAATGCAGTGGACTTCACGGGACAACGCCGGGCGTCTGATACCTGGAATCCGGAGAAACCTCAGAAGCCTCGTTCAGAACCGATGCGGGCAAGGACTGGAGTTTTCGAGACGGGGCTACTGGCTTTCGGGTATTGCTCATTCTTCAGGTATTTCTTCTTCGACCGGTTCTTCGATTTCGGGCAGGATGGAGTCCGCGAACCGCATACAGTGTCCGCGGAAGGTGAGCATGACCGTGCCCAGGGGGCCATTGCGCTGCTTGGCAATGATAACCTCAGCCTTGCCCCTGACACTCTCGTCTTCCGGCCGATAGAACTCTTCACGGAAGAGGAGCAGGACAAGATCAGCGTCCTGTTCAATTGAGCCGGATTCGCGCAGGTCGGCGAGCTGAGGGCGTTTGTCGGTGCGGTGCTCGGGCAGCCGAGAGAGCTGGGAGAGGGCAATCACCGGAGTGTCGAGCTCTTTGGCCATTGCCTTGAGCGCGCGGGAGATTTCGGTGATTTCCTGCTGCCGGTTGCGTTCACGGGTGCGGGGACCGCCAGCTTCCATCAACTGGAGATAGTCTATGATGACAAGTCCGAGGTGTTTTTCGGCGGCCTTTCGTCGTGCCCGGGCCCGGATCTCCAGCGCGGTCAGCGCGGGCGTATCGTCAATGTATATCTCCGCTTGTGACAGTGGCCCGGTTGCCGCGGCGAGTCGTGTCCGGTCCTTACCGGACAGCATGCCGCGGCGCAGATTCTGCATCGAGATTTCGGCCTCGGAGCAGATCAGACGTTGAACCAGCACTTCAGTTGACATCTCAAGACTGAAGATGGCGACGGCGATTTTCGACTCAAGGCTGGCATTGACCGCAATATTCAGCGCCAGCGCGGTCTTGCCCATTGAGGGCCGGCCCGCAATAATTATGAGTTCGCCGGGCTGGAGGCCCGATGTCATCTTGTCCAAGTCTTGGAACCCGGTCTTGACGCCAGTAACCAGCTGCTTTTCCAGAGCAGCTCTCTCGAGACGCTCAACCTCGGGACCGAGCAACTTTCTCAGTTCGGCGAAGCCCGCGCGGGTGCCGGTCTGACGGATGTTGAAAATCCTCTGCTCGGCCTTATCGAGGAGTTCTTCCGGTCGTTGTCCTTCGTCATATGCGGTCTGGACGATGTCGGTTGCCGTCTGGATGAGTTGGCGCTGGATCGATTTCTCGAGTACGAGCCGGGCGTATTCCTCGCAGTGGGCGGTAGTGAGAACCGGTTCCATCAGGCTTGAAAGAAACGGGGGGCCGCCGATGTTGTCGAGCTCGTGCATCCGTTTGAGCTCGGCCGTGACGGTCACGATGTCGGCCGGCGTGTTGGCGTCGAACAGGCGGACGACCGCCTCATAGACCTTGCGGTGGGCCTGGAGGTAGAAGTGTTCCGGGCTCGGTCCCAGGATTTCGATTACCCGGGCAGTGGTATTGGGGTCAAGTAACAACGCACCGAGCACCGCGGCCTCAGCATCGAGCGCCTGGGGTAGTCGGCGGATACTTGTTTCCTGGGCTCCGGACGCTGTGCGCCCGTAATCATGCTGCACTCCGAGTGCAGGAGTCTCTCCGGAAGTCCGGAGGGCAGGTTGGGGCGTCGGGGAGGCTTCGTTCTTCATTTCCCGGTCATTGCCTGCATCGGCTCTGGCCGGAATTTCCGGGGTCGCACCGGAAGCCGTACGTCTTGCCCTTGGCATCAGTGATTCCTGCGCCTGAGCAGCGTGGCAACTTCTTTCACTAGCCGACGGGCGAAGGCTTCTTTGGTCATTGCCGGCAGAACGATGGTCCGGCTCTGACGCGGGACCAGCCGAGCCGTTATCGTGTCGGACCCAGGCGTCGAGTAGCCATTTACGACTACAAGGTCGAGTCCCTTTTCTTCGAGCTTTTGTTGAGCCCGGGCAGTCGAGGGATCGAGTGAGAAGCCAACTAGCACTGGTCGGGGTCTGGCCGCACTCACGGTTCTTAGAATATCAGGTGTGCGTCTGAGTTCAAGCGTGAGTTTGGCAGCATGGAATTTCTTGCTCCGAACCCGAGCCGGTCGGTAGTCAGCCGGTGCTGCGCACATCACGAGCAAATCGGTGTCAGAAAGACGTGCCATTACCGCCCGGAGCATCTCTTCCGTGGTGCGAACCTGCTCGGTTTCGATGTCTGTCGGAAGCGGTATTGACACCGCTCCGGCGATCAGACGTACCTGTGCTCGGCTGAGGGTAAACTGACGGCACAGAGCGACGCCCAGTTGGCCGGTTGACCGGTTGGTGATGACGCGTACCGGGTCAAGCGGCTCCTCGGTTCGGCCCGCGGTCACGAGTACACGAATACCAGTAAGGTCGGGAAGCGAACCAGCCTCGGAAAGGGCGGCTTGGCAAATGTCGAAAATAGCTGTCGGTTCAATCATCCGGCCTGGGCCGCTCATGCCGCAGGCGAGCTGACCACGGTCCGGGCCGGCGATGACGTATCCCAACTTGGCAAGGCGAGCGACGTTGGCCTGTACCGATGGATGAAGCCACATGTTGGCGTTCATTGCCGGGGCAAGAATGACGCGGCCATTCCGAAGTGTCGATTCTGGCACGGCAAGAACCATGGTCGAGAGAAGGTCATCGGCAATGCCGGAGGCAAGCTTGCCAATGATGTTTGCCGTGGCCGGAGCTACGAGCACCAAGTCAGCCCAGGAGGCAAGGTCAACATGGGCGAGGGGCGAGCGTGTACCGGACCGGTCGGACCGTTTTCTTGGGAAAAGCTCGGTCGCCACTTGCCGGCCGGATAGCGCGGCGAAAGTCTCGGGGCCGACGAGCCGGCGGGCATGAGCGGTCATCACGACTTGAACATCGTGCCCCGCCTTTCGGAACAGCCGAACTAGTTCAGCTGACTTGTAGGCGGCGATGCCACCGGTGACACCAAGGAGGACGCGATACGCCTTACCCATCACGCGTCAGGCCGAAGATTGCCTGCCTTACGCCCAGCTTAGGTATTGAGCGCAGTGCGTAGAACGTCGGGCTTCAGGGCGTCCGGCCGAAACCCGGTTCACCGTATCCTTCACGGGTGAGTGCTTCCAGTTCAGCCTCGGTCAGTTTCTCATACTTCAGTTCACCAGCGACCAGGCGACCAAGCGCATAGTCGTAGATGTTCTGATTGAGCTGAGTCTCACCTTTTTGCAGCGCCTCAATGACACGACGGGCCTCAAGGGCCGCGATGTTCAAGGCCTGGTACTTGTTCGGATACTTCTGCCAAATAGCTTCCAACGACAGGTTCTTCATAGGCTACCTTTCTCAGTTCCCTTTCTTGTGGATAACAGCAAACTGCACAGAGCGCAGAGTATGTGCGGCAGTGGAGAGTTCTTCATGGGTGATGCCGCTGAGGTCGGTGTGCTCGGCGGCTACTTGCGATTCCATTCCTGTTGAGACGGTCGGTGCGCAGGCGCTCGGCCCGGACGATGGCCAGGACGTCTTCGACCGCACTTTCGAGTCGGTCATTGACGACGAGATAGTCGAATTCGGGCACGGCCGCCAGCTCGGCTCTGATCTCGGCCTGACGCCGCCTTATGACTTCGGCTGAATCCGTACCCCGTTTGCGCAGGCGCCGGGCTAAGTCCTCGATTGCCGGCGTGGTGACGAAAATTCCCACGGTCCCGGGCAGTGCGTGCTTGCAAGAACGCATTCCCTGAATGTCAAGGTCGGCAATAACGTCTTTGCCGCGTCGGAAGCACTTCAGCACATGGGCCCTAGGTGTTCCGTAGAGGTAGTCATAGACCCGGGCGTGTTCGAGCAGCTCGCCGCGCGCAATCCGGCGGCGGAGCTCCGGTTCGGAGTAGAAGTAGTAACTGCGGCCGTGAACCTCACCCCGGCGCTTCGGCCTTGTGGTCGCTGAGACCGAGTAGGCGATGTTACGGTCACGCTTGAGGACTCCGCGGCAGATGGACGTCTTGCCGGCACCGGACGGTGAGGAGAGTACGATAAGGAACGGACGGTGCCTTGGAGCGTTCGCAGCCCGGTTACTCAACGTTTCTCACCTGCTCTTTGAGTTTCTCGATTTCGCCTTTGATTTCGATAGCCCGACGTGATACGACCACGTCGCGGGCTTTCGCAGCCATTGTGTCAGTCTCGCGCAGCATCTCCTGGGCGATGAAGTCCAGTTTCTTGCCCGAGGTTGATGAAACTCGGAGCGCACGCAGGAACATCGAGCAGTGGCTTTTCAGACGCACACACTCCTCGTGAATGTCCACTTTGTCGGCAATGTACGCCACCTCTTCCAGCACCCGTTTGGGGTCCACCTCCACTTTGAGCGTCTCCAACTGACTCAGAAAGTTCTGTCGGCGTTCAGCCAGCCTTTTTGGCACGCGCGCCTCGATCTGGCGCACCGCGGCCTGGATTTTTCTCACCCTGCGGCGCATGTCCCGGACCAAGGCGACGCCTTCGATGCTCTTCATCCGGTTGAGCTGACTCAGGGCTTGGGTGATTATCCTCCGGCACTGGTACCAAAGCCGCCGGCGGCTGCGCTCTGACTTCTTGGCAACAATCAGTCCGGGGAAGGACAGAATGGTGTTGATGTCAAGCGTGCCTGGAAGCCGGTACTGCATCTGTAGTTCCCGGGCCAGCCTGACGTAGTCTCGAGCAAGCCCGTGATTCACGGCAAGCGAAGGCGTATCAGCCGATTCATCCAAGTCAATCTGTATCTGCACGTAGCCGCGGCGAATTCGGGACCGGACCAGCTCCCTGATTTCTCCTTCGTGTCCGGCCAGAGCAGGCGGCAGCGCGGAAACCAGCTCGAAGAACTTATGATTCACCGAGCGAATATCCACTGCGATTCGGCCGTTCGATGGTACAAGCCGCGTCTCTACCCGGGCGACACCGGTCATACTTTTAATCATAGTCACCTTGTCGTCAAGCGGCTCGCCGAACGAGTGTCTGAATCCGCCACGCGTCTTTCAGCTTTCCTGGTGTTTCTCATCGCTGTCGAGGATGATTGTCACCGGTCCGTCGTTTGTCAGCGAGACATACATATGCGCACCGAACTGTCCAGTCTGGGTCGGCACGCCCAGGTAGCTGAGTTCGGCGGCAAACCGCTCGTACAGCTCCCTGGCCCGTTCGGGCGGGCAGGCATCGGTGAAAGAGGGCCGCAGACCTTTGCGGGTGTCGGCATACAATGTGAACTGGGACACGACTAGTGCTGAGCCGCGAACATCGAGCAGCGAAAGGTTCATTTTCCCTTCGGCATCGTCGAATATACGCAGCCGTGCGGTCTTGGAGGCGAGCTGGCGACATGTTTCCTCATTGTCTTTCCGGCCAACCCCGGCGAGAATCAGCAGGCCAGGGCCAATGGACGCAACTTTACCCGAACCAACCGTGACATGTGCGTTGAGTACCCGCTGAACGACGACGCGCATCTATCAGTGCTACCAATGCCCGGCGCCGGAAGTGAGACGTCCGGTATCTTGCCTGGAGCGGTTCCTTGTATCAAGCAAGCGTACAAGTACGTCCATGAATCTGCGGATGTGCTGCGAGTCGGCCGCCGTGACGATGTTGCGGTCGGTAACAACCGGGTTCGGCCAGTAGCGCGCGCCACCGACGAGAAGCTCCCGGACGGCATGACGGTCCGGCAGGATGGTGGCCTTGTGTCCCCGGAGTACACCGGCCCGGGCCAGACAGATGGTGGCGATGCCGATGCCTCCTATTACTCTTCCAGCCGCTGCAAACTCGCGGCACTTGGCGTGGATTACGGTGTCTTGCCAATAGGTCGCAATGCCTGATCCATTGATAATGATGAGAGCGGCGAAGTTCTCAGACCGGCATTCGCCAAGCATCAGGCCTGGACGAACCACGGTCTGGTCCATTCCAATGGCCAGCCCGGTGTCTCTTGCAACCAGAACCGGCCGATAGCCTCTGGCCTCCAAGCGGCGCGTCACGACTTGGAGTGCCTCGTCCAGGAACATCCGCTGGCTGATGAAGACCGCCACTGCATTGGTTTGGACTGGCGCAGTGCCTGCGGGGGTCGTATCCGCGGCGACGGCGAGGCCCATTGAACTCACCAAGGTGAAAAGTACCTTTAGTCTGGACATTGATACGATGGTGTAGGATATTCAGAATACGAGGATTGTCAATTTACGGCAGGCCGAGAACGGTGTCGCCGGGACGGATGCCGTGCGACTGGAACCAGCCGGCGTTCATTTCAAGTGCCCACACCACCGGCCGGGATGACGCATAGCGGGTTGTAGTGTCCTCTGGTGTCATCTCCATGATATCAGTTATTATCCGGTTTTCGTCAATGAAAGCGATGCTCAGCGGAATCCAGGTGTTCTTCATCCAGAACGAACGCGGTGCGGTGTCTTCAAATACGAATAGCATGCCGGAGTCCGGCGCGAGCGAGCGACGGAACATGAGTCCGGTCATCCGGTCTTCTTCGCTGGACGCGACCTCGACCCTGGCCACGGCGTCACGAATCCGGAGGGTGGCCGTTGCCAGGGGCCGAGCCGGAGTCTGGGTTTGCCGGTCTTGGGCGCGTGGCTTGGGGCAGGAGCAGGCGGAAACGCCCAGTAACCCAAGCGCTAACGTACGCAGAAGAAGAGGAGCAGTCAATTATCTTGCGTCGCCGTCGAGTACGATTCGTGAAAGGTCAGCGACTTTGTGGAACAGCGAGCGGATGTAGAACATGAGCCGCAACCGGTTGGTACGAAGTTTTTCGTCTTCGGCCATTACCATCACTTCGTCGAAAAGCCGGTCAATCGGCTCTCTGAGTTTGAGAAGCAGTTCGAGTGCGAGCACGAAGTCGAACTGCGCCATCGCACGGGTGACCTGCGGCTCGATTATCCGTGCCTGGTTCCAGAGTTGTATCTCAGCTTCTTCGGTAAATATTGCCGGGTCGGGCTGGCCCGAGACTTGTTGGTCTTTCAGAATGTTTGCGACACGCTTCTGACCGATTATGAGCCGCTCGAACTCAGGCCGCCGGCGGAATTCGATGAGCGCAGTTGCCGCAGCGAGCGCCCTTGTTGGATGTTCCATCGCGACGCCTAGGACGGCGTCCGCAATGTCATATGGGACGTCTTTATCGCCGAGCATGGCCTCAAGTCTTTCCTGGAAGAATGCTTCCAGTTTTGCTGACAGCTCCGGTCGGGCGGTTGGGAACAGGCCAACCGTGGTGCTTATCAGCTGGTTGAGATTGATTTCAAGATTATGCCGGAGGATGATGGCGAGCAGGCCCGCGGCCTGGCGTCGCAGTGCAAACGGGTCCTCAGAGCCGGTTGGAATTTCACCGGTGGCGAAGGTACCGACAATGTTGATAATCCGGTCGGCGATGCCGAGGAGCGCACCTTCGATTGTCGCAGGGAGTGCGTCATCGGTCGTAACCGGCCGGTATTGTTCGGCGATGGCGTCAGCAACGAGAGCTGGCTCACCGGCAAGCCGTGCGTAGATGCCGCCCATTCTGCCTTGCAGGGAGGTGAATTCCTTCTCCCGGACCATGCTGGTCAGGAGGTCGGCTTTGGCCAGGAGTGCCGCGCGATCAAGCGCAGCCGCGTCTGCAGCCCTGACGGTCTGAACCAGGTGACGACAGATCGCACGCAAGTGTTGTGTTTTGTCGAAGTAAGTACCAATTCCCTCTATCCAGGTGACCCTTTTCTCTTCTTCGACCAGGGCTTCAAGTCCCTTGGCCAGGTCCTGTTCGAAGTAGAACCGGGCGTCGCGCAGCCGGGACTCGACCGCGTGTTCGTACCAACGGCCGACCAAGGTCTGGTTGCAACCCGGAGTGTCTGCAACTGCGACAAAAAGGGGTAGTAGTTTTTCGTCGGCACCGCGCACTGCGAAGCAGCGTTGGTGCTTCTTTAGCGCAGTGATGAGTACTTCGGCTGGCAATTCAAGGTACGCCGGGTCGAATCGGCAGAGAATCGGAACTGGGTACTCGGTAATGTTTACCGTTTCTTCAACGAGTTCTGGGTCGAGTACCGGTCTGCCGCCGGACTCTTCACAGAGCTTCTCGATAGAATCAATCACAGCTTTTCGGCGGGCCAGGGGCCGGCAGAGGACGAATTGCTCGGCAAGAATCTGCTCGTAGTCGGTCGCGGCCGGGATGCAGACTGGGCCGGTGGTGCCGCGATGGCCGTAAGTCATGTTGCCTGTAGCGACGCCAGCCAGCTCGAACCGCACAACCTCAGTTCCGAAAAGGCAAACGAGCCAGCGGATTGGCCGGGCGAACCGGGTCTTGTCTTCTCGCCAGCGCATCGTCCGGGCAAAGGGCAGGCCGGCGACGATTGCCGGCAGACGGTCAGCTAGTAGGGCGATAGTCGGTAGTGCCGGTTCTTTCCGACAGGCGAAGACGTACTCACCCTTGGGCGTGGGCTTGGTGAAAAGGTCTTTTTCCGTACAGCCTTGAGACCGAGCAAATCCTATCGCGGTTTTCGTTGGCCTGCCGTCCGAGCCGAACGCAACCTTGGCGGGCGGACCCTGGACTTCAACCGTCCGCGCTGGCCGCTCGGTTGCGACAGCGGCAAACCGGACCGCAATCCGGCGGGGCGTGTAAAACACTTCTGATTCGCTGGCCGCTATATCGTGTTCTGTGAGCAGGGCACGAAACTGTCGCTCCAGTTCGGTCGCGGCCGGTGCAATGAACGACGGAGGCAGCTCCTCGGTGCCGATTTCAAGCAGCAGTGGTTTCACAGCCGGATGATACACAAGTGCGGGCCGGCGTGCAAGCACGCCCGGAGTAGCATGGGAGAGTTGAACCGACCCGGAATCGGAATTTTCCGGTTGACATCCGGTATTGCCGTGCTAGATTTCGGCGGGAGGACGCGATGACACGCTCCTACAGACACTGGTCAAGAGATGAAGTCGTCCGTGAAATACGCCGTCTCGCGGCACAGGGCAGTGACTTGAACTCAGGCTATATCGCCCGACATGCTTCAGCCCTGGCATACGCTGCTCGGAAGTATCTTGGTTCATGGGAAAACGCAATCGCTGCTGCCGGTCTGGACTACAGCCACATAAGGCGGAAGAATAGCTGGGACAGGTCCAGTATCGTGGGAAAGATTCGTGAGCTTGCCGAGGCAGGTGAGCGTATCAATATCAGCGCAGCAGAGAAGACCCATGGTGGTTTAGTCAGCGCAGCGATGGCACACTTTGGGTCTTGGCGGCAGGCGATTACTGCTGCCGGTCTGGACTACAGCAGAATAAAGCGCCAGAAGGAGTGGTCAAAAAAGAAGGTCGTTTCCGAGATGCGCCGGGCGTACCGGCAGGGTATGAGGCTTGGGACAACTATAGAAGTTCGCCAGAAGTACCGTACATTGCACGCGGCCGCAGTGCGGTATTTTGGAAGCTGGGTTGAGGCACTGCGCGCTGCCCGGCTCGGCCGGCTGGTGCGACGATGAAGATACTCGTTGTCGGCGCTGGTGGCCGGGAGCACGCACTTGTCTGGAAGCTAGCACAGTTTCATTCTCCGGTCTATTGCGCACCGGGGAATGCGGGTATCAGCCGACTTGCCCAGTGCGTTGATATTGCGGCCGATGACATATCCGGCCTCTTGGATTTTGCCAGGCGGGAGCGGGTGGACTTGACTGTTGTCGGACCCGAACAACCGCTCGTGGCCGGGATTGCCGATGACTTTGCTCGTCACGGCCTTGCCCTGTTTGGGCCACGGCGGGCCGGCGCCCGGCTTGAGGGCGACAAAGCTTTTGCCAAATGGTTGATGCGCGAGCAGGGAATTGCGACTGCCGAGTTCGAGGTTTTTGCTGATTTCGAACAGGCACGGCGGTATGTAGCCGGTCATCGACTGCCACTTGTTGTCAAAGCTTCTGGTCTGGCCGCAGGTAAGGGTGCGGTTGTGTGCCGGACCCATGCGGAAGCCGAGGCTGCGCTGCGGATGATGATGGTTGATGCTGAGCTCGGGCCGGCCGGCCGCACGGTCGTGGTCGAGGATTTCCTTGAGGGTGAGGAGGCATCGGTTATCGGGCTATGTGATGGTAAGCGGATGGAGATGTTCGTTCCGTCCCAGGACCACAAGGCCCTCCTGGACGGTGACCAGGGGCCGAACACCGGCGGTATGGGTGCCTATGCGCCAGCACCGGTCGTGACTCCGGCTGTTGCCCGGGAGGTGGAAGAGCGCGTGTTTGCACCGCTGTTGGAAGGACTGCGGTTGCACGGCATCGAATATCGCGGGGTGATTTACGCCGGCATCATGAACACTGATAAGGGCCCGTGGGTGCTTGAGTTCAACTGCCGGTTCGGTGATCCGGAAACGCAGGCGGTGCTGCCGCTACTGCGTGGCGACCTGGCCGAGATACTTGCGGCGTGTGCGATGGGTGACATGGCCGACCGGAAGCTTGACTGGTCGCAGGATTCGGCTCTGTGTGTTGTTGCAGCGTCAAGTGGGTATCCGGGAAAGTACTCCAAGGG
The DNA here is from genome assembly GCA_039801365.1 of candidate division WOR-3 bacterium. Taxonomy (NCBI): domain Bacteria; kingdom Pseudomonadati; phylum Caldifarciminota; species Caldifarciminota bacterium. Next base: position 1,640 of record JBDRUN010000028.1, on the reverse strand, counting down.
AGCTGTGATAACCGGTGACCTCGAAGGGTCTGATCGCGCCCTTGTGTTTCATGCTGGGACTGCCTGGCGAGGCGGCAAGCTGGTCACCAACGGCGGGCGCGTGCTGGGTGTCACTGGTATCGGTCCAAGTCTGCGCGCGGCGAGGGATGAGGCGTACAGGGCCCTTGGCAGGATACAGTTTGCCGGCATGACATTCCGGAATGATATCGGCTGGCGTGGCTTGGCCAGACTCGAGTCGAGTCGAGGCTCTGTCAACCTGCCTCCGACTGCCAGCTACTGAGCTTTCGTGGAGCAGTACCGGTTTAGTCCCAGAAGGACAGACGAGGCTGCAGGGAGAGTTGTCGCCGCACTCAGGCAGGGCGCAGTCGTCGCGCCAGTACTTGATGGCTGGTGTGTACTAAGTCATGACTCAGGTTTGCTCGTTCGGTATTTCGGCCGGGCATTTCGATTGGTCTCTGACCTGCGGGCGGCCTGGCCGTTACTTCCGGTTGAGTGGCAGACAGCGGACAGCCAAGTTCGGTTGGGGCGAGCCCTTGCTAGACCTGTCGCCGCGGTGTTCAAGGAACGTGAGACCGGATCATGGCCGGGAATCGCAGTGGCGAATGATGCGTTGGCGAAAGGTATTCTTGCTTGCGCTCATGAGCCGGTCGGCGTTGGTGTGCCGGATGAAGATCCGAGTCCTCAAGACCTGTTGGTTGAGCTGGGCAAGGATGCGGTTCTCATCGTAGTGTCGGATACCAAGCCGGGCCCCGGGCCGGCAATCGTGGACTTCCGAACTCGGCCAGCGGTTGTTGACAGACGCGGCCGCCTGGGAATACTTGAGCTGGAGCGCGAACTGGGTGAGATGGTCCAGCTTGGCGCAGGCCTCGTCTTTTCGGTGCTGGTAGTCTGTACCGGCAACTGCTGCCGTAGTCCGATGGCGGCTGGGTTGCTGTCGCAGATGCTCGGCCCTGAACGGGTATTCATCTATTCGGCCGGCACTGATGCACCGGTTGGTTCGCCGGCGACCAGCAACGCAATTGTAGCTGCGGGTGAACTGGGCGTGGACCTCACCCTGCACCGCAGCCAGTTGATTGACACCGGGCTGGTGCAGAACGCTGACTTGGTGCTGGTGATGGAGGAGTATCATCGCCGCCGGGTCCTGGAGCTTGTGCCCGGGGCCGAGTCTAAGACGAGACTGGTGGCTGAACAAGGTATCGCTGACCCTTTGGGGCAGCCCTTGGAAGCCTATCGTCGGACCGCAGCCGAACTTCGGCGCTACCTGGTACCGGTCGCGCACGAGATAAGGCAAAGGATTGCGTCTGAGAAATTGGACACGTCCGAAGACAGGAAAGCTGAACTGGAGGCTTGATGGAGTACTTTCTGACCGACACGCAGAAGGAAATCCGCGACTTGGCGAGAAAGTTTGCCCGGGAGAAGATGAAGCCGGTCCGCGCCGAATTGGACCGAACCGGTGAGTTTCCGCATGAACTGATGAAGGAACTGGGAGAGCTGGGGTTGATGGGGGTATATATTCCGGAGGAGTATGGCGGTCTGGGCGGCGGCATCATGGAGATGTGCATTGTGGTTGAGGAGTTGTGCCGCATTGACGGTGCGGCCGGGCTGTGCTACGCAGCCTGCGGCCTCGGTACCTATCCAAT
>JBDRUN010000027.1 GCA_039801365.1 candidate division WOR-3 bacterium | reverse complement strand
ATCGGGAGCGTAGGCGAGTTTCTTGAGTATGCTGGGCGGTGGCAGTACTATTACAACGTGCGACGGCCACACTTCGGGCACGACATGAAGGGCAACACGCCGCTGGCGCAGTTACGGGAGAATGGCGTCGTGCTACCGGACACGGTTGCCTGTTTTCCCATCTTCCTCTTGGACGAGTACGCGCCCCAATACGTAACCCATCTCCCTGGTAACGATGTCCTAGTCCACTACAGCTTCCTTATGACCTGAGCACCAAGAGGACTTGTGCCATGCTCATTGGCCAGGTGCAGAGCGCCGGCAAGGGGTCAGTGTATTCAGGAGTACGGCTCAGCCCTGTTGCGAAGAGTGTCTAGTCTGCTCCCGTTGGACTCAGTGCTCCTCTATGGCGGTAGTGGTAGTAGCGATACCGGTACCTGTGGTAGCCGTAGGCCGGCTTGGGCCTGAGTTCGTTTGCGACAACGCCGATAGTATGCGCGCCGGCCTGGTTCAGCACCTTTCCGGCTTCGGCTAGGGCGCGTCGGTCGGTCTGACCCATCCTTGCCACTAGGATTACCGCATCTAGTCTCGATGCGAGGATCGCAGCGTCCGCTGATACAAGTACCGGTGGTGAGTCGAAGACAACGCATTCGTAGGTGCCGGCCAATCGCTCAAGCACTCTTGCGAACAACGTCGAGTTCAGAAAGTCAACCGGCGAAGGCGGCAGGGTACCGCTACAGAGTAGGCTCAGGCCTTCGACTGGCCCAGGTCTTATGGCCTGATCCAGCGGCACGCCGAGCAGTGTTGCGTCCGTGAGGCCCGGCTTCTTGCGTATTTCAAAAAGTGCGTGTAGTCTCGGACGACGTAGGTCAGCATCTATGAGCAGTGTCTTTTTCCCAGACTGGGCCATTACAAGTGCAAGGTTCGCGGCCACAGTCGTCTTGCCTTCTCCAGCCCCGGCTGAGGTAACTAGCATGGTCCGAGTCGGCCGGCCGGCAGTGGCAAACTGGATGTTTGTGCGTAACACCCGGAATGATTCGGCCGCAGCGACAGACGACGACGAACCGTCGCCGTCTGTCGCTGCTTTTACCTGGGTCGGAGGCATGACTTGGGCGACGAAGCGCGGGATGTTAGCCAGTAGCACCCCACCCTGCCGTTCCAGGTCTTCAGGAACCCGCACCTTATTATCCAGTCGGTCAACTGTCAGGACCACTGCAAACGAGACGCACAACCCCACGAGTAGCGCTACGATCGTACTGTTGCGCAGGTTCGGCTTGGTCTTGATACCGTCCTGCGGCGGGTCCACTACTCCGATTGCACAGATTCGACCTGCTTCCTGAATCCGCGCTTCCTCGCGACGCTGGGCAAGGAGTGAGTAAACCTGCCGATTTACTTCGACATCACGGGTCAGCCGGGCAAGTAAGCGTTCCTGGACCGGCACATGGGCAAGTTCCTCATTACACATTCTGACCTGTTCGGCGAGCGCCGCCTCTGTGGCCTGTGCCTCGGCCAATTGCGGCTCCAGGTCGAATATCCGTTCGAAGGCACGCGGAATCTGTGCTGGGTCCACGGCTGCAGGACGGTCCGCAAGTTGCCCGAGTTCGGCCCGCAGTCGCTCATCGGCTGCCCTCAGCCGCCTGTCAAGTTGTTCGACGCGCGGGCTGGTCGTGGCATAGCCCGCAAGAACAAGGCTCGCACGCTCGGTTCGGAGCGCGGCCAGCTCCTCGGCCAGAGCACTTACCGGCCCTTCGGTGCCGTACTCGGCAAGTCCAGACTTTAGATATGCTAGTCGCTGTTCGAGGCCAGCTCGAAGCGCGCTGGCCTGCTGGTAACGTACTAGCACCTGGGCTTGTCGTTCGACCAAGGCTCTCGTTTCCTGGGTGATATCAACCACACTCTGGCAACGCTTGAATTCTTCAAGACTAGTCTCGGCCGAATCAAGGCGCGCTGCCACCGCCGCTAGTTGCAGCTCGACGAAATTTCGAACCGCACTTATGTCCGCGCGGCTACGGGTCAGGCTGTACTCTTGATAGGTAGTTACATATGCTTCAGCCAGTTCCCGGGCCAGTTCTGAACTTGGCGCCCGCACAGAGAGTCTAATGACATCAGCGTCGCGGACTGGCCGCACCTGAATCAGTCGCTGGACACGTACCGGGTCGAGGAGTCCGGTCCGGTTCATCAGGTTGCGCGCCGACTCCGGCAGTGCTTTGAGGACCAGCGCCGCCAGGGTATTACTGCGAAGCATCTCGATGTGATTGGCCAGATTCGGTCCACGTGCCGACCAGCTAGCACCATCTCGGCTGCCGAACAGATTCACCTTGCCGGCACTGCCATCCTCTTGACTCGCAAGCAGCGACGCGGTTGCCTGGTACTCGGGCCGCTGGAGCATCGCGGCCAAGAATACCACTGCGGTAACCCCGACCGACACAAACATCATCAGTCGGCTTCTGCGTACCATAACGTCCCAGTAATACGTGTACAAGGCCGGTGCTTCGCTGCCGGTGTTAGCCCGGAGTCCGGGCGCTGATGTCTCTGCTTTTGTCCTTTCTTCACTGGTACTAGACGCGCTCAACTTGGTCTCCTTTCTCGGAAAGCCCAAGAGCCAATTCTCGTGCTGGTCTGCGCCCGACTCGCTACTCCCAGGGCCCGCTTCAGTATCCCAGTCACCGCCTGCACATCTTCTTTCGTCATTCGTCCCCAGAAGGGCAAGGCAACAGTGCGGTCACCGGCCGCTTCAGCAACCGGAAAGTCTCCTCGTCGGTATCCAAACTTCGCCTGGTAGAAGGGCTGTAGGTGTATCGGCCGGAAGTAGTCACCGCACTCGACACCGGCGCGCCGCAAGCTTAAGAGCAGGTGGTCACGGTCCCGCCTCGTGTAGCGGTTGCTCAGCCGCACAACATAAACGAACCAGCTTGTCACCATGCCCGGGGTCTCACGCGGCAGTTTAACCTGATCTAGGTCGGCCAGCATCCTGCTGTACCAGCGCGCCACCCGCTGGCGTCTCGCGAGAATCGTGTCCAGGCGCCGGAATTGTGCCAACCCGAGCGCGGCGGCAAGCTCGTTCATCCGATAGTTGTAACCGAGGCGTACATGTTCCAGCCAACACCCTGCAACTGATGACCAGGAAGAACAGTGGCCAGGTGTCCTGGAGGTCAAGTTGCGGAGCTCTGAGCCTGGTCCCTTGGGTCCTCGACGCCTAGACCCGCTGTACAACACTACGCCACCAGCGCGTCCCTGGTTCGCCATGCTTCGGCAGAGCTCAGCAATCCTCGTGTTGTTTGTGACGATCATTCCACCTTCGCCGGTCGTAATCTGCTTATTCGGATAGAACGCAAATGCAGCTGCGTCCCCGAAACTACCGCAGCGCCGAATCTGGCCTGCTGAACCGATACCTGCCCCCAACGCCTCGCAGGAATCTTCAATCAGCCTTAGTCCGTGCCGGTGCGCAATTGCACGGAGCGCCGGCCAGTCAGCCGGCCTTCCGAACACATCCACAGCAAGGATGGCCTTTGTCCGCCGCGTGACGTGCGTCTCCACTTGGTTCGGGTCAATGTTGAGGGTTTCAGCATCAACGTCCACAAAGACCGGGCGCACACCTTCGTACACAAGGCAATTGGCCGAGGCTACGAAGCTGAATGGCGTGGTTATGACCTCATCGCCCGGACCAAGACCCATGGCGCGCACTAGGAGGTGCAGTCCTGCGGTCCCAGAGCTAACAGCCACCCCGTGTCTTACGCCGACATATCTTGCTAGCGCCATTTCGAATTCGGCCGCAACTGGGCCTAGTGCCAGCCGACCCGAACGCAGGACTTTCAGGACTGCAGCCCGTTCCTGGCGACCGATGTCAACTCCGGATAAAGGAAAACTCACTGTTACCCCTTTCAGAAACAGGACCCCACTGGTAACCAGCAGAACTTGAACAAGCCAGCAAACTAGCACGGTCGTCCGTACCGGGACCCCGGCCTGGTGGACGACGTCATAAAGGTGGTCCCTGGCTCCAGCCATGACCTGCCGGCCACGTGTCAGGCGTCTGATAATGACCCACGCGGTGTCAAGTACTGGAAGCCCGATGAGAAGCACTGCACCGGGTAAAGCGATCAGGCCTCGGCCACGGCACGCGCCAAGCACAAGCACTGCGAGCATTGCGCCGACAAGATGGCTGCCGCTGTCACCGAGAAAGATCCTGGCAGGATACCAATTCAGTACCAGGAACCCAACCAGCGCTCCGACTAGGCCGATGGCCAGGAATGGAGACCTGTCGTTATCTCGAGCAGCGACCAGAACAATCCCCAGGCTGGAAATTATCGCCTCGCCAGCGGCTAGACCGTCCATGCCGTCCTCTAGATTCAGGGCGTTCATTGCTCCGAGTACGAATACAACAGCCACTGCAAGGGTAAGCAGGGGGTGCCGCAACGCCGCGGTGAACGTTACAAGAAAACCGGCGACCAGTGCAACAGCAACCTGAACCACAAGCTTTGTCAGAGGAACCGTCCTGCTCTTCCACCGGAAGTCATCCCAGAGCCCAGCTGCCAGTGAAATGAGTCCAACTGCAATCCAGGCTGCGCGAATAGGCAATCTGCACCCGACCGGCTGCGCGGCCGCAGCCAGCACAAGCCCGGCCAGCACTCCGACGCCGCCGACAAAGGGCACCGGCCGGCCGTGGATTTTCAGTCGGTTGTCCGGCCAGTCGCACCAGCCGCGCCTTTGTGCTAGTCTGGCCAGAAGCAAATTGACTCCAAGCGAACCGGCGAATGCAGAGCCGAGGGTCAGAAGTATCGCACCGCTATCCAACATACCTCCAACCAGTTAGGAGCTTCTGAGCCCAGGTTCCGACTCGCCGGCTGGGAGCTATGGGTTCTACGCAGCCAGTTGGCCGGCTCAAGAACCAGACGGTCAGAAGAGCCCAGAATGAACCGAATCCATAGCTAAGGTGAAGCGCAGGGAATACCGCAAGCAATGGCAACATAAGATTGCGCCCGTGTTTCACTCCCGCCCGGACTGCAAACAAGAGATCTGCCCCGATGTAGCAGCCGCTAAGCGCCGCAAGACCAGCGGCTGCCGGCGTCCAGACACACGCGGCAACTGCGCTGAGCAACAGCGTGCCCACAAACAGCAGTGGCACGAGGTGTCGAAGTGAGAACGGCAGATGCGCAATCCGCACGGCCCTGATGATCCAGTAACCGTTCTGGAAGCTGTTTACGACAACGTCCCGCAGTCTGGCCCGGGCCCGATAGAACGTCGTAATCTCAGGGTCGAGTACGATCCTTCCGCCGGCCCGACGCAGCCTCAAGTTGAACTCAATGTCCTGATTGCGTACGAGCCCGGTATTGAACCAACCAATGCGGTCGAATACGGTCCGCCGGTACCCAGGACAGCTGGCAGTGTCGGCCTCCTGCGGCCGGCTTACGCCGACCCGCATCATCGAATTGCCAACCCCAAACTTCGAAGACAGTGCTGCGGCTATCGCGCACGCCATCCTCGATTGTCCGCCAGGAACGGTCACGGCTACACTACCAACCGCATCGGCCCCGGTCTCCTGCAGCCGCGCAACCACCCCTGAGACGTAGTTTGGTGAATACTCGGAATGCGCGCCCAGAGTAACGATGACCTCACCCCGGGCCGCGGCGATACCGGCGTTGAGCCCGGCTGCCGCCGTCCGCTGCGGGTTGGCAATCACCCGAAAGGACAGCGATCCAGTGTCCGACGCCGGGAATCCGGCCCAGCCTTGGGAAAGTACCGGCTTGCCTGCACTTCTTGAGCGGCAGCAAACTGTTGCACTACCGATTCCCGACCGGATTCCCAGCGCAGAGCGCGGGGCAAGCTGCTCAACGATGCGTCGCGTACTATCGGTGCTCATGCCGTCCACGAACAGAAACTCCATCCGGTCGTGGGGGTAGTCCTGTCTGAGTACAGACCAGATGACCTGCCTGATTGTTTTCTCCTCGTTCCGACCCGGCATTACCAGGCTAACCAGCGGCAGGCGATATGGCTCGCTCAGCTCTGCCTCCAATCACGATACCTACCGCTACATACCTCGGCAAAGAAACGGATCCCGTACCGACGCAATAGGTCACGCAGTTTCTCAGTCAACTGATCTGCGGGCCCGGTTACGGTCCGGGCACGGAAATCAAACCGCGTATCATCTCCCTGGTTCGATCGAACGACTAGCCATTCGCCGTCGGCCTCAACCTCGGCCAGGCCGGGTAGCTTCAGACTCGTGCCCAGGATCTCGAACCTTGAGCTGCAGAGCATATCGGCCAGCACCGGGCCGCTGGCTTCGAGAAACCGTCCAAGAAATGTCCTGCGTTCGTCCGTAGTGAGCGGACGCGGAAAAACACCTTCGCTTATCACCCGGCACGGCACGCCGGCGGCTAAACTTCCGGCTGGTATATCCCTCGTGACCACTGAGCCGACGCCGATGACCGCAGCCCGGCCGATCTTCACCCCCGGGGTTATGACCGCTCCTGGAATCCAACAATTGTCTTCAATCTCAACCGGTGCGAAGCTGACCGGGTATCCGTTTAGCGGAGACTGATACGCACCATGGGTAAAGATTGCACTGCCAGTTCCAATGCCCACCTCGTTCCCGATGGTCACCTTGCGAGCAGTGTTTACGAACACCCGCATGCCAAGATGACACCAGTAACCCATTACTAGCTCTGACTGAATCTCGAAGCATGAGCCGCCGCCGATTCTTACCTGCGGCCCGGTCCATAGTTCACGGCCGATGCTGATTTTCCGACCCTCAACTACATTCTCCACGCCGAGCTGACATAATTTGTCCAAGGTAAGCTCATCATTGACCCGGATGGCCGTTCCGGGTCCGATTCGGCACCCACATCCAAATCGCAGCCGGCCGCCTTCGATGATCACGGCCCGTCCAATTGTACATCCGGCGTTCAACTCTAGCTCATTGCACTCAATCCTGACTCCGGTCGCAAACCGAAAACTGTCCCGGTTCTCAACTCCAACACGACACCCCTGACCGACCTTCACTTTTCGACAACGAATCTTCACGTCCGGCCCGAACTCTACATCTGGGCTGATATCTCTTTCATCTGCCCGAATGTCAGGCTGTCCGCCAGAATTCTGGCTGCGTGGACCTATTGAACCCATTTGCTTCATCTCCAGCTCCACCTTATTACTTCAAACGCCTCAGCGTATTCCACCCCAGCCTGAACGCCCCTTACACGGGCCAGGCCGCGGATGAACTCCGGCTGGGTGTAGGTCCGGAATCGCTGCGACACGTAGCAGGCAAGACTTCTGAGCTTACGTTCAAGGTGCTCCTCATTGAGTCTGACAAAACAGGCATGTCGGAAAGTAATTGTGTTCATGGGCAGTTCGTAGCCCAGCACGGTCTCGTGCTTGAATGCCCGCAGTCCCTCCTGGTAAACAACCTGATGGTCCTGGTGGATGTCGGAACTTGCCGGCACCAGAACTAGGTCCGGCCGGATAGTCTGACGTAACTTGACCAGTTCTTCAAGGATATCCTGTCTTCGTTCGGGAAGGTGTCTCACCCGGAACGAGTGCAGCCGATAGTTCCTTTCCGGCACACCAAGAACTGCCATCGCAGTCCTGCACTCGTCACGCAACACGTCTTTAGAAAAGCCCGCCGGGACCGATTCTTCGCAGGGCGAGAAGGCACAGTAGAATACATCCCTGCCTTCTGCTAGAAACCGTGCCATGCTGCCAGAACACCCGAATTCATCATCGGTGTGCGCACCCAGGAACAACACTCGGTCAAACACGACGTACCCCCAGCACGGACTGCCCCTGGGCTGCACTCTGCCCGGAACGCAGAATTCGGTCGTACAGCTCAAGCATGCGCCGGGCGTCTTGTTGCCAGTTGTATGTCTCGGCAACAGCCTGACGACCGTGCTCGCCCATTTCACGCGCCATTTCTCTGTCCTGCGCCAGCCACCGGACCGCGGCGGCAATCTCGTCCGGATTTTCGGGGTCAACGCAGAACCCGCAGCGATTTCTGGCGACTACCTCCCGAAATCTTGGGAAGTCCGAGACAACTACCGGAAGCCCGGCGGCCATAAACTCGAACAGCTTCACTGGCAGACTCGCCTGGTAGCGCGGCAACGGCAGAAGACAGACCAGCCCGGCATCACTCGCGCGATACCAATCCCAGACCTGCTCGTGTGGAACCCGGCCGACTAAACGCACCCGCCGAAAGCCCGCAAGACTCCTGATAAAGTTCTCGTACGCCGCCGTAACGAATCGGCCACCAAGAATCAGCTCGAACCGGTCGTCAAGCCGCTCCAGCGCCCGCACCATGCTGGCGATACCGCGCTCTGGCGTGAGCGTCTCTGACAGATGTATTAGCCGGAACCTGTTTCCGTTACCCATGACCGGCTGTCTGGGGAGACTTGCCGAAAACACCGGATAGTTGCGGACAACTGTGACCCAGGCGCTGCGCGCCCGGAGTCCGGGGCGAGTCGGCCAAAACTTTCCGGCGATGGTTTCAGTGGCACAGACGATTCCGTCCAGCCGGCTGGCAATCGCCTTCTCGACCAGATTCACAAGGCTGCTTGCGGCCCGGCGCACCGGCACAGGCAGGTAGTGCTTGGTAAGCATCTGTTCCGGGTAGTCTTCGTGCACATCGTAGATGACCTTCTTGCCCACTGCCTTGAGCACGAGCCCGATGGGGAGAAGCTCTGGATCGTGCAGATGAAAAACCTGGGCCCGCTGCCGCAGCGCCGCAAACAGGGCAACGGTCCCGCCAGCCACGAGACGCAGGAATCGCATCCTGGGTATCGGCAGATAGATGGTCTTAGGAGCTTCGGCCACCCGCTGCGACCGTTCTGGCATCCCGGCCCGGAATCTTCCTGCCGGCTCGTTCGCTCGGTCCTGTAGCACACGTCCACCTTCGTCCGGCCTCATCCTGGTTCTCTTTCCGTTCTTGTGTCTTTCTTTTCCTGGCGCAAGAAGTACAACTTCATACCCGGCCGTGACAAGTGTTTTGGCCTGTTTATGAAATATTCTCGCGTCATCGGCTTCGTGTACTGTTGTCACGAGGCATGCTATCATGAGCCTTGAGTCGTTGACAGCCTGCTCAGTTTCTGGTTCCTTGGTTGCGATGCCGCCCCTTGCCGCTGACTGGTTTCTTGAGCTCCAATCTTTGGCAACACCCAGCACAGCCCGATTGTGGCGAAGAGCATCCGATTGTCGTTCAGGTCTCCCGAAAACATCGCGTTGACCAAGAAGTAAACCACGCTTGCCAGTACCGTCGCAGCCAAGGCAAGGTCGCGGCGCGACTGTGCCCGAACCAGTGCCTGAATCGGAAGCTGCACTCCGCTGACGACCAGGAAGACCAGTGCTGCTACTCCCAGAAGGCCGAGTTCACAGCCAACTTCGAGCATGATGTTGTGCGGGTAGTCGCCGCGAAGAGCATCCGAATAGCCGCGTGCGGCGTCGAACCCGCCGATGCCAACCCCAGTCACCGGATGCTGCCGGAACAGTTCCAACGCCTCTTCGGCACGTCTCACCCGACCGAGCACCGAACCCACCGATCTGCCTCGAGTGAACACATCGCTCATTCGGTGGTTCATGGTTTCCGCCGCTGCGGGTGCGACAAGAGAAACCACTATGACAGCCACGACCAGGACCACAAGCCCGGACATGGTCCGGCGCCAGCCACGCCCAATACTCACCGCCGCCAGGGCAGTAACTACGAGTGCAGCCGCAAATGCGACCAGGCTGCCGCGGCTGCCCGAGTAAAGAAGGCCCAGGCCCAACACTCCGGTGCCGGCAATGAGGAACAGTCTCACCGGCAATACTGCCCATGACTCAAGCAGAAAGAACAGCATACCGATGAGTGCGAACCCCACGACGCGGCCGGTGGCAATGTGGGTCGCGCCAAACGCCACCAGTCCCTCACCAGTAACAGTTCCAAGCAAGACCATCAGGACTCCAAGGCCGATGATGGTCACAAGGAACCGCCGGAACTGCCGCACTGACCGAACCACCGCAATCGGCGCAACCGTAGCCGTGCCAGTAAGAAATGCGAACCGTACCATTTTCTCTCGGGCATACGGATTGGCGTCGGAAAGAAGCAACGAAAACAGCATTACGCCGGCGAGCAATGCGAAGCCCACAAACAGCCGCTGCGGTGGGACAATTGTGCTGAATCCGCTTCGCAGTAGGCATAGCACAACGCCGACCCCTTGCAGCAAGACAAGCATCACGGTAGGGTCAATGCTAAACGGTAGAATTTCCATCAATGCCGACTTGAAAACGCCGGCGGTCAAAAGGAGCCCAAGGCATACTTCGGGCAGAAGAACCAATAGCCCGGCCAGACTCAACCCGAGGACCCACCAGGCGACCGCAACGCCCAGGCGCATTATGGCGAGTGCTAGCCCAACAAGACCAAGACATGCCGCTAGGCCGATTGCCAGCGGCGTCGGGTCCGGACTTGGCCGAACCCCGGAATCAAGTACAATGGTCCTCAGTCTACCCCCCGTGCCTTCGTTCAAACCTTGCCCAGAGATAGCTCATGGCCACGGCAAGTCCGCATGAACTGGCCAGTGCCAGTCCTGATACCCCCATTGGCCGCACCAAGAGTAGGTCGAGAGCGATACTTGCCGCTGCACCGGCAAACGCCGCGTAAGCCGGCGTCCTCACGTCTCTCCTTGCGCGGAAGGCCGCGCTAAGCACAGAGACGGCAGCAAATGGGAAGAGGCCGATGCCTAGGAAAGCCAGTGCCGCTGCTGTTCCGACAGCCGCCTGCCCGGTGAAAGCACCCCGCTCGTAGAGCAGTTTGACAACCGGCCGGGCCAGCACAAGGAGAGCTAGGCTGGTCGGAATCAGAATTGCCGCCAATCTGCTCAGTAGACGGTTAGTCTGCTCCCGCAGTTGACCGTGCTTGTCGGCTGCAGCCAGCTCTGCTGCCTTAGTGAAGAAGGTCGTAGAAATCGAAGCCGCAAGCAGGTAGCACGGAAACGCGAAGAGCCGGTCCGCGTATCCCAGCATGGCGATGCTCCCCTCTGGCAAGAACGAGGCGAACGCCCGGGCCGCAGCTATGGTCAAGGGCCGTACCGCACCGGCCGCAAGTACTGGCAGGGCAAGTTTGACGAACGCTCGAACTCCTGGGTCGGACAAGGTGCGTACCAACCTGTGTCCGGTCATCACCAGGGGCAGAATCGCAACCGCCAGACCAAGAATCTGACCGAGGCTCCAACCGGCAGCAAGTCCGAGAACGCCAGCACGCCGGGCCCAGAACACGAGGACAACGATAGCCACGGCGTTGATAACCGGGTCCACGAGCTTCGGCACCGCGAACTGCCGCCGCGCATTGTAGTAGGCGCCAAACGCACCAACCATGATCGTCACGAATCCAACCGGAACCAGTATTCGAGTGGTAGTAACCGCAAGCCCGAACGTCGGGCCGGAAAGTCTGGGTGCGAACAGCCGTACGCACAACGGTGCCAGCGCAAGCGTCAGTAAGGCAATTGAACCTGCGACGAGTGCACCGGTCGTCCAGAGGGATGCGAACAATTGCCGCTGGGCCTGCTCACCGGCTCGCGCATTCCGTTCAACCAGGAGAGGAAGTCCGGCAACGTCGAACAAACTGGAGACCATTCCCGCACCCAGGCTGTTCACGGTTTCGCCCACACGGTATGCATCCATGACGCCGGCGGCACCGAAGAAGTAGGCCATCAGCAGTTCTCGCACGAAGCCGAGTGCCTTGGCAAGAATTGTCATGACAGCGATGATCAGAGCCCCGCGGCGCACCGTGTACCGCTGCCAGATAAGCCCCCTGATTGTCAAAGACAGACAACTCATAGCAGTTGTTCGTCTCTCAGCAACTCCTGAATTGAAAGTATCCGAGCACCGTCATCCCGCGCCCGTTCCAATAGCCGGCGATAGAGCCCGCCCCAGCACCGGGGTGGCAAGAACGAGTCGTTGTGCCAGAGTACTGTCACGACTGCCCTGTGCTCACGAGCCTTGGTCAGGACCATCGTTATCCGGCGCCAGGCCTGTTCCGGTTCCAGATTCATGTGGTCCTCGCGCAGGAGCGTTACATCCTGAATGCAGAGTGGTACAATGATCAATCCGGTGGCATCGTCTCGGAACGGCTTGTACCGACCTTCCGGGAATCCAATTTCGTCGTTTGACCCGAGCGTAGCATCGTAGACGTAGCCGGCCTGGGCGAGGTTGCGGTACAGTACTGGCGAAGAGAAGAGCCAGTGCATCCTGACACCAATCGGATAGTCCGGTCCGACCAGCGCTGCAAGTTCGTCCCGTTCACGTGCCGCTGGTACCGGGCTGATGTGACAGTCAATCCCGTGGACACCAACCTCCCAACCTCCTGCCACTAGTGCTCGGACTAGTCGAGCATGTTCGGCAAGCCGGTACGAAGCCGCCCGATGTTTCACCGCCGGCGTGTCGGATGTGACATGTCCGGGCTCGTTTGCAAGCGGTATGAAAAAGAACGTCGAACGTGCACCATAGTCGTCCTCCAGTGTCGTCACTAGTTCGATACTGCGCTCTAGCGGATCCGGCACAAGTCTAAGAAGCACCAGCGGCAGCGACACGGCCACGACCAGCGACCAGAGATAATCCCATATGTCGAGGCGCCCTCTGAGCCAACGCAAGAGGTTTCCAAGCAGTAACGCCCTAAGTAGTGCTAGCTGCTCGCGGCCCAGCAAGGGCATGCTGCGGAGCGACAGGCGGTCAACATCATGGGTCAGGACCAGGGTGTATGGAAAGTGGACCATTCGGCCGGCGCTTTGCGCCGGAGATTCCTTCGAGAGCCGGCACTTCAGGCGACGGTTTCTTGACACTCGAGCGCTTCCTCCATCGCGGCGATCACCGTCTGGACCTCCTCGTGCGAAAGTAGCGGTTCTATCGGCAGCGACAGCACCTCGGCCGCCGCCCGCTCCGATTCAGCCAGGCTACTGCCAGCTCGTGACCGGCCGGCGAACACTCTCATCTTGTGCAGTGGCACAGGGTAGTACACCATGCTTGCTATTCCACGTTCCGCCAGTTTTTTCGCTACTCGGTCACGCCGCCGGTCTGCAGTATTTTGTGTCCTGTCTGCTGCTTCCGGTATTCTGATCGTGTACTGGTGGAACACGTGCTCACCGTTACGCGGTAGCGCCGGTGCCTTTACCCCTGCCTGGTTCTGGAGCGCAAGGTTATACCAGGCGGCAATTCTCCTCCGGCGGTCGTTGAAGGAATCAACGTAACGGAGCTTGGCCAGGAGTATCGCTCCCTGGAGCGTGTCTAGTCGGCTGTTATACCCGAGCTGGTCCACGTTGTACTTGTCCCGGCCACCATGCTTGCGCAGCATGTCACAGAGCCGGGCAAGGTCCGCATCGTTGGTTGTGACCATGCCGCCGTCGCCGAAGCCGCCCAGGTTTTTCGAAGGAAAGAAGCTGAATGCGGCGCAGTCACCAAACGAGCCACACTTACGGCCAGCCAAGTCGGCGCCAAACGACTGGGCACAATCTTCGACGATGAACAGACTTCTTGCGCGAGCAATGGCTATGATTTCGTCCATCGCACATGCCTGCCCGTACAAGTGCACCGGCAGGATGCCGACCGTACGTTCGTTCACCGCGCTCCGAATCTTCTCCGGGTCAATGTTGAAGCTCGTCGGCTCGATGTCCACAAATACCGGTGTCGCGCCAGCCCGCAGAATTGCGTCACCAGTCGCAGTGAACGTGAACGGCGTAGTGATGATTTCCTCCTGCCGGGTGAAGTATTCCCGGCCGGTGCGTTTCAGCGCCAGGGACCGCAAGGCTAGTACCAAAGCATCGGTACCGGACGCGCAGCTCACGGCGTACTTTGTGCCAACGTACTGTGCAATCGCCGCCTCCAGTTCCCTGACCTCCGGTCCCATTATCCAGGCCTGGTGTTCGAGTACCCGCTCGAGTGCACGGTCAATATCGACCTTCATGTACATATATTCCCGCTTGAGGTCAAGCATCGGAAAAGCAATTGTTGCCGACCGATGCCCGTCACGGAGCCGCGGGGGCGAAGCCTGATTGATCACTTGTTCACTAGCGCTTTGTACTCGTAGGCCGGGACTTTGCCTTTGAATCCCGGATTCTTGCCTGATCTGGTGCCAGTCAAACCTGTCCGGGTTGTCACGGATTCCAGCTGTCGGATGCCCGGCCCCCAACGCCTTTCTCGGCTTCACCTTGCCGTTTTCCATTTCGTACTGCTCGCCACACTTCTGGCAGCCGGTTTGCCCAGCTGCAAACCGGAGCCGTTCACCACACCGGCACACCCAGCCCTGCTGACGGGCCGGCACACCGATCATGAGCGCATAGTCCGGCACATCGCGGGTTACGACCGCGCCCGCTCCGATGAGACAGTACCGCCCGAGCGTATGGCCGCATACAACGGTTGCATTCGCGCCGATGGACGCTCCCTGCTTCACGAGGGTCGGTCTGAACTCCGACTTCTTCTCAAGGAAAGCACGCGGATTAATGACATTCGTGAATACGCAGGACGGCCCGCAGAAAACATCGTCCTCGAGTACCACTCCTTTGTATAGAGAAACGTTGTTCTGCACCTTGCAGTTGGCGCCAGTCACAACGCCTTCGGCCACGAACACGTTCTGGCCGAGAATGTTTCTCGGGCCAATGCGGGCCCGGGTTGAGACGTGGGTGTAGTGCCAAACCTTGCTGCCGGCTCCGATTTCCGCACCGTCATCTACCACTGCGGTCGGATGGATGAAACAGTCCCGTGCCTCGCTCCGGGTATCGGGAGCTTCAACCCCGCGGTCTCGTCCTCGGCCTGCCCCGGTTTCAGTCAAGACTTCGGGGTGCAAGATGCCCAATGTCGGCCACCGGGAGCCAGTGACTTCCGAAATCTCGGATGTTGTACCCTGAATTTCAGCTCTGCGTTCGACCCCGCAAGGTAAACAGAGGGTGGCTAGCGGGGAATCGCCTGCTGCCGGCTCACCGGCTTTGTTGCTCCGGGTCATGGCCGGGCTGGCATTGGTCAGCAACTGCGTTCTGGACTGGTTCGTCGGCACAGCAGCGGCGACGAGTTGACGGCTGGAGTGCACTGCTTGGGACAGGGCGTGGCGACAGCGTCCATTGGACCCGGCGGGCAGGGGGACCGGCTTGCCACCCTGTTTGAGTGACACCTCGGCCGTGGCGAGCACTTCGAGCACGGCGAGCCCTTCGTACCCATCGGTGCGGGGCGGAATTCTCGTCTCACAGCTCTCAAGAAAGTGTTCACATTCAACCAAGAGGGGCTCGGCATCGGACACCTCAATGACCCGTCGCTCACCCTTCATCGCTACCGGGACTTTGCCGGCCTGCCATTGCACCCTGTGCGGATAGCAGACCAGTTTGTCCTGGGGGCGTGAGTCTTCAAACACCGCCATCTGTTCGCTGCCAACCACGACCAACCGCTGTTCTTTGAATGGGTGTAACCACGAAACAAATGTGTGGGCTTTCACTCCGTTTGGAAACTCAATCGCGGTCAGGGTGACATCGAAAACGTTCCTCTGTAGAAACGCCTCGCCGTGCGATGACACAATTACCGGCCGCTCGGCGACGAGCGCAAGGATGACCGAAATATCGTGCGGTGCGAAGCTCCAGAGAATATTCTCCTCGGTCCGGAGCTTTCCCAGATTCAGCCGGTTGGAATACACGTACTCAACCCGGCCCAATTCGCCATCGGCAATCATCCTAACAAGTTTGCCGACCGCTGGATGGTAGCGCAGGATGTGGCCAACCATTAGAATTCGTCCGCGTTCCTCGGCAAGTTGGACAAGTTCCTGGCCCTGCTCGACCGACAGTGCCAGCGGTTTCTCGACCATTACGTCACGACCGGCCTCAAGCGCCTGCCGGCACATCTTGTAGTGAGCTGCAGCCGGCGTAGCAATGACTACAGCATCAACTGCGGTATCCTCCAGCAGCTGTTCGTAGCCTTCATATCTCCTAACGTCTGCGGCAAGGCCGAGTCTGTCGAGTCGGCCTTGGTCCGAGTCACAAACTGCGGCCAGTGCTCCGAGCTCGCTGAATACCCTGACCAGATTCTTTCCCCAGTATCCGGTTCCAACCAGCCCAACGTGCTGTCTCATGGTTCAATCCCTCCTATAGCTAGCAAGAAGCCTACACCCTCGGGTATGTGGACATCAGACAACGAAATGCTGCGCTCGGGACCTAAGCCCGGACGCAAGGCATCATACGGGTAGTCTGTAGTATTGTTGTTTGGCGCCCCCGGACGCCGATGCTGCACAGTGATTTCCTTTCTGGGCCGTTTCTCCTGCGACCCATCCTAGGGCTCTTGCCCTGCTTTACTCGTCCAAATTGTGCCGCATCGCGAATACCAGAGAATCAGACTTCGCCCCTTGCTCTCGCCTATAAAGTATAGCATGACAACACCGTCAGTCAATAGCTCGATTTTCGTCAGAATGGATTCAGGTCTGTTTGGGCTTGAAAAAGCAGGCTACCACAGGCATTCTTTAGGTCTTACCGAAAGGAGAAACCCGATGGTAGCCGCAATATCCAGAAGGACTCTACGCCGTGACCGCTAAGAGGTCCATCGTCTCTGCCAATGCCCCCAAGTATCGGGCCACAAGAAAGAAGGCCAAGCCCACGCTGCTAAACAGGCTGACACACCTCACACGTCTTGGCCGGAAGTATCTCAGTTTCATGCTCTGCAACGCCGGCAGGAACATGACTACCCCAACGAGCATTACTATCATCGCAGACCCCACCTGCTCACTCCTTTAGCGCCACGGCCGCAAGAAGCACTACGGCCCAGACATACTGCCTTATCTGCTCTTTTGCTGGCAACTTGCTCGCTACCCATCCTCCATCCATCTCGCTCACTTCATCCGCCTCAACCCCCAACGACTGTTCTGTCATCCCAAGCTCAAGAAAGCATCCGCCGAGGTCAAGGCTAAGCTCCAGACTATCAGCCCGTCTAGTGTGGACCGTCTGCTCCGGCCAGTCCGAGCCGAGCTTCTGGCCAAACGCCGCTACAGGTCCAACCCCTTCGCCCCCTGGCTCAAGAAGCACATTCCAGTAGAAACCCACTACGACAAGCCCCTAAAGCAGCTTGGGTATCTGGAGATAGATTTGCTAAGTCACGGAGGGTAGAGTCGTTGCGGTAAGTTTGCCTACACGCTGGTAGTCACCGAGATAACCACTGGCTGGACCGAATTGCGGGTGCTACGCAACAAGGCTCACATCTGGGTGATGTTGGCGATGAAGAGCATTCTGCGGGCAGCACCTTCCCCGGCTACTGCCATCCATTCGGACAATGGCAGCGAGTTTATCAACCAGGCGCTGGCGAAGTTTGCCGATGAGCACAAATTGCGCTTCACCCGGTCCGGGTGTACCGGAAGAACGACTTTCCCTATGTCGAGAGCAAGAACTGGAGCTTGGTACGCAGCTACGTTGGTTATCGTCGGTATGATACGTAGGTTGGCTAGTATTCTCTTTGCCTGTCCCGCCTCTATGACCCGCATACCCGTTCTCTTCAGGTCAGCTGGATGTTTAGCTAAGCTTCCCACGGTCCCCGGGCGTGCTGACCCTGTCCTGGTTTGAACCTGTGGTCATAGTATCTGTCTCAGCCGAACAGTAGTCATTCGCCTGCCAAAGCAGCCAGAAATAGCTACGAGCGTAATCCGGCTGAGTACTTACCAGGCTGTGCCCGGTGAGCATCGAAAGTGCTACCGGCTGGGAGTGACTGCACAACTCATTGATAGCCAGCATGATATGGCGCAGAGCCGGTAGCCCAGCCCGGGAGCGAGGACATAGGCAGGGGGTTACCCAGTGACCCGGGGAGTGACTCCCCATCTGAGTCGCGTTCTGAAACCGCTCTTGAGATGCGAGGTCAGGCTGGCTTTGACTTCAGGGTTGAGCTGAACGTTCAGGGGGCTTCTCAACTGGCCTGTGAGTAAGGACTTGAGATAATCTGTCTCTGGTTACATCACAGGATGTATGAGATGGCATTTGAGTCTTGGTCTGATGGGTAAGTTCAGAAGCCGGTTCAGAGGTTGTTTCAGTCAGGTTGTCAGGTCCGGGCTGAGTTTCGGGCTGAGCGAGGTTCTAACGCTTGAGCTCAGACCCCAGGTCTGCTCTGGGCTGGCATGGACAGCCCGGAGCTACGTAGAGCTCACCGGCACAACCGTCTGTTTTGGCCTTGTGCTTCTGCGCTAGCTCGCACACCATACATAACTCACTGATGTATTGTCCTAACGGACACACCGAAATGACGCGGGCCCGAGCTCGGGCCCGCGTCTAGTTGCAGAGAACCGCTATTCGGCTCGAATGAGCTTCTTCGTATCGCTGACTTGGTCAGTGACAAACCGGCAGTAGTAGATGCCAGCACCAAGACTGCGACCGTGATTATCCCGGCCGTCCCAGCTCGCCAGGTAGTACCCGGCTTGGTGTCGGCCGCTCGCCAAAGTCCTGACTCGCTCGCCCGCAATCGAGTACACCGCTATCTCAACTTGGCTTGAACGCGGCAGTCCGTAACGAATAACCGTCTGGCCGGTAAATGGATTGGGCCGGCCCTTGTCCATGAAGAATGCCTTGGGCAGTCCGATTTCTTCGGCCACTCCGACCACCGGCACTACCTCAACCGTATCCACCGCTATGTCATTGGCTGGATTCATGTCGCCGGAAAGCATCGTTGAGCAACTCACCGGGAATACGCCGATAGGCGTAGCAACCCAGTCGAGGAAGTCAACCGTGTCGGTCTGGCCAACCGCAAGGCTCACAGTCTGGGTATCAGTGTATGACGTGCCGATTCTCATCACCGCGTCGAATGTCTCGGCCGAATTGCCAAGGTTGACAATTACCACCTGCGGGGTGACCACAGTTCCCGAGTCAACTTCACCGACTGGCGCAAGAATCTGGCTCACACCAACGTCGTGCCGCGGCGGCGCGGCAACCGTAATCATTCCGGTTGCGGCCAGCGCATACGGCTGCGGTCCCTGGGGGACGTTCTTTGCCTTAACCTTGATTGTCCAGATTCCAACTTCAGGCAGGTTCCTGCGCGTGCACTCTTCAACGTTCAAGGTGTCGTAGACCCCGCCGGTTGCAGACTGTCCGCCTGAGTACACGTTGCCCTTATACTCTGTCCCGGTTGGCGAAATCACGGTCAGGTCCAGATTGTTGACAAGAATCAATGCCGCCCGCATCGTGCCCGGATAGTCGGTCCAGACAAGTGCCACGCGGAACGGATTCGAATCGTTGACAACCTCGATTGAGTACAGGGCCGAATCGCCGGTATTGAGCCCAATGGTATCATCCATAACCCAAAGCTTGCTTCGATCACCGGCAAAATACAGCGAAGAGTCAAGGTCAACCCTGCCCCAGCCGACATTGTTATCCGGCACGGTATAGCCCGAAATGTCGTTATCTGCGCCGACGATGCCGACTGCCTTGTTCAGCGCTGCCGAGATGCCCATTTTCGTGCCGGTCTGAGTGTCGCCAGTCGGATAGAACCCCATCTGGAAGTAATTTCGGATAAGGGCCATCGCAGCGGTCATGTTCGGTGTCGCCATCGAAGTTCCGGTGAGTGCTGCATACCCGGATGGGTTGGAGTAGCTGGCCGAATACAGGTTCTCAGCCGGACTGACCAGTTGCGGCTTGCGACGGCCATCAAGCGTCGGGCCGCGCGAACTCGACGAGTAGATGTTCCGGCACGAAGTCCCATTCTGGGTACCCCCGGTCGAGATGATGTTTTTTGCAATCACCGGGTGTCCCATCTGGTTCGTGCCGTAGTTGCCCATTGAATTGCAGTGCAGGAACTTGCGGTGGGCCCAGGTGAACTGGTCTGCGGTCATGTCGGTGAAAATGTAGGTATTGAAAGTATCCTTGCGCGAAAGCGACATCGAGTGATTGAGCGCCCGGGCTGAGTCGTATCGTACGTCCAGACCAGAATCCGGCCCCCGGAACCAGACGTTCATGTCCCAGTTCGTCGGCAGCGAGTTGTAGTTTTGGAAGAACACCCGTGCGCCCTTGGCCAGTCCGTCATGCCAAGAAGAACCACCTACCGGGTCGTCGCTGCCGCACAAGGTCCCGGTCGTATGGGTGCCATGCTGGTCCGAACCCTGGGTACCACGATAGGCCACGACCTTACGATGATTCGGTCCGGGCGTGTTGTTCACCGGATCGCGGAACTGGTCGTGGGCAATATTCATCGGCGTATCGGTGATGCCGACAAGCATCCCTGTTCCATTCACACCCTTGCGCCAGATCGTACGGGTTGTATCGGATGCCGAGTATCCGTGCTGATCAACCCACTGCATATTCTGATTGTCCGGCGTTATCTCGCCGTACGGCTCAATCCAGTACACTCCCTGAATCCGTGCGATGGCCGGAATCTGACTTCCGTCAACCGTCAGTTTCACCGACTTGTTCACGGCATTGAACTCGGTCAGGAAATCAGTTGCGCCGAGCGCGGCCAGTTTTCGCAGCAACTCGAATTCGTCCTCATAATAGTGGAACACGACAATGAGCGTCTGCGGACCGGTAACTTTCTCGAAACCCGGGAATATCTTGTAAGCCGGCTGGTCAAGTCCCATCCAGCGCACCTCGGGCAGCGCACTGACCGCTGCAGCCCGCTCTACCGGCACCCGTGCGACAAACGTATAGTTCGGTACGTACCACAGAAACTTCACACCCAAGCGTTCGACCGCGGCCTTCCATTCAGGCCGGACCGGACCTGGGAACTGAATCATGTAGTACGCGTATTCGCCCTCAGGCTCGGTGGCCGTGAGCTCCGGGGGCAACTGCGGCAGTTTCTTGAGCGGGTCGAAAGAATAACCATGCAGCAGGCTTATCGTCATCGGCCCGGTCACTTCTTCAGGCAGGCTCAACTTCGGTACGGCCAGGCAGATACCGGCCATGAGCATGAGCACCGCCAGTATACGGTTATGTTTCATCGGTCGCTCCTTTAGTTAGTAACTCTTCCGCCTCGACACCATTATAGCACTGCTTTCAGGGCCAATGCAAGCACAATTTGTGTAACGCCCATGGTACTGGCCCGAGGGTGAAATCGGACCACCGAACTACCCGCCTCTAGGCCGGGGGGGGGGGGCTTATGGTGAAATCAACCCTGTGATTTCACGTGGCCGAATCGGCACCGGTCAGGAAAACGCTATCGGATGAGTAGTCACGTTTGACTGCGGCGACATGATGTTGTCCGACGTACAGCCGGCCGATGCGATATTACCCGTTCCGGTCGGTGCGGATCTGCCGCTTCGTATTCTCACTCCGCCTCACTAGTCTTTGTAGGTCAGAACCGGCCCAAGCGGTTCAACTCAGTGCTAGGCACGCAGCCGGTCGAAGTAGTCAACCCGGCCAATTCCGAACGGAAAGTTGGCGACCAGTTTCATCTCGCGATTGGGTGCAACCTCGATGAGCGACACCGAATCAACCACCCCAAGTATTCTACCGATACGCGCAACCACAGCCAGTGCTTCGCTGCGACGCAGCGGGTCCGGTACCCTGCCGATGACCAGTCGTGGCTCATACTCCGCGCCAGCCATAGCCTCAGCCGTACCCGGGCCGACCAGATTGCGCCGGAGCACAATCAACTCCTCCCTGCCGCCTTCCAGCGGGAGCAAAAGCCGGTCGTCTGCCTCAATGCAGGCACGAAAGCTCACCGCAAATGGGTGAAACCCGCGGCGGGCAAGGCTGATGTAATCGCTCACGTTCTCCATCTCACCCAAAGTTGCCGGCGTGAAGGGTTCAACCATAGGAATGTATGGGCTTATCTGATAGTACCACGGGTCATACTCCTCGCGAATCCGCTGAATCTCCTCCTCGCTGTCCAGCTTGGGGAGCACAACCACGCCATACTGTAACGCACTCACTGCAAGAATTTTAGCACCGATTCCGATTCTTGACAACCCCGTACCAACCCAGACGCAACCAACCGTATGTATAGTCCACGTCCAAAGAAAACCCAGACAACATTACCACCTAACATATTGATCTACAAGCTATTATACACCACACACTAGGGACAAGCCCCCAATGTGTAACTCACTATTTTGTAAGGTATTACAACAACAGCTATGTCCAGGCGGCAGCAGAAGGGTTGTTGGTTCATAACCTGATGAACATCAATAACATAGGAGCGACCAAACAACACGACATGCCATGTATTTTGTCAACTCGCGCTAACCAGCTGGTGTTCAATAACTAATCACTGCAAACCAAATTCTTGACACCAGTATTGGGCGGGCTAATCTGCAAATGCCAGTGGGACTCACCCGGCCTGGCGTTACCACCAGAGCTGAGATAAGAGTGGTTCAGCCGAACTGGTTCCCGGCTGATCCGCCGTGAACTCATGTCACGGTCATTGGGGAGCCATCAGTCCTTTGTTGCTGCCCCGGCTCATGCCGGGGCTCTTTCTTGTGCTCCGCATTCTCAGTTCAGTGGTGTAGCGCGCGCTGGCACTAATCCAATGCCAAAGTTCTGTCAGGCTAGGACGCAGCTTCTCCGTATTTGACCGCAGCCTTCAGCCTGGTAAAGTGTCTAAACTCATATGACCAAGCACCAAATATCGCCATCTGTTCTTGTCCTGCTGCTGTCTTCATTTCTTGCGCTCGCGCAGCCCGGACCAATACCTCCTGGCCCACCTGGTGCTGGCCAAGGGATTATTTCTGGCCAGGTGTACGACCAAGACTTATCCGTGCCCATCGAGTATGCCAATGTTGTCCTTTACCGGCAGCGAGATTCGTCCCAGGTGACTGGTACAGTCACGGACGCCCAGGGAAGGTACCGTCTGACCGGGGTCCCGGCCGGCCGGTTCTACATTGACGTGTCGTTCATCGGGTACGAGCCCCGTCGGATTGAGAACATTCAACTTGCGACCGCGGCCCAAATTGACCTGGGCCGCATCCAGCTCAGACAGACGGTACTTGCGGTCAAAGGCGTTGAGGCGACCGCGGAAAGACCGGCTCTGTCCTACCAGATTGACAAGAAGGTGATTGACGTAAGCCGACTCGCTACCGCGGCGTCCGGCACCGCGGTTGACGTGCTGGAGAATGCACCCTCGGTCAAGGTAGATGCTGAGGGCAATGTCACCCTACGCGGCAGCCAGAACTTCACCGTACTTATTGACAACCGTCCCTCGCCCCTCGATGGCAGCGAGGCCCTGCAGCAGATTCCGGCCGCGACCATTGACCGAATCGAAATCATCACCAACCCTTCGGCAAGATATGACCCAGAAGGCGTTTCGGGCATAATCAACGTCATCCTCAAGAAACAGCGCCAAAGCGGGCTTTCCGGCATGGCGTCGGCCGACGGCGGCTGGCCGGTTCGTACCGGCACCAGTCTGCTCCTGAGTCTTCGGACTGACCGACTTAACCTATTTGGTGGCGGCAATTTCAACCTCGGTCGCTTTCCTGGCACGCGGTTGACTGACGTCCGCACCTGGTCGGATTCGGCGCCTGATACCATCCGCAGCTTTTCTGACGGCAGTGGTATCCGGCAGCACCGCTTCTGGGGTCTGCGTGCCGGCGGCGAATACCGCTGGACTGGCAAGGTTCGTACCAGTCTCAACCTGAACTACGGCAGCCGCGGTTTTGGCAGTGGTCAGGACGCGTCTTACCGGCGCTGGGCCGCACCTGGTGCGAACGACACCCTAGTCCAGCTAAGCCGGGACACATCGCACCACGGCGGCGACTTCATTGCTGCGAACCTGGATCACATACACGGACTCGCTGGCCCAGAAGGCCACCAGCTCGCCATCGCCGTGAGTTATCGTCGAATGTATGGCAACGAACGCTCCACAAGTATTCTGCTGGACAGCCTTGCCGACACAATCATCAGCGGCCGACAAGACCGTCAGTCAGGCCCGCGTCAGCCCGTTGACCTGAAGCTCGACTACACCCTACCATTGCGTAAAGAGGACAAGCTCGAGGCCGGCTCAGCCACAGCCCTGCACAATGCGCTGTCCAGACAAGAAGTATGGGAGTATTCGCCCGTCTCGGATAGTTTTGAGTTCCGGCCTGAATACGGATACTTGGTCAACTACGCCGAGCTGCGCCAGGCGTTTTATGCTCAATACGCTGGAAAGTTCGGCCGGCTCGGTCTGCAACCTGCACTCAGGGTTGAGTATGCGGACCGGGTTGTGGATGCCGGTGATTCGGGCCGATTCGCGTTCCGACGCTGGGATGTTTTCCCTACTCTGCATGCCTCCTATGAACTGCCAGCCGGGCACCAGGTAATGGCCTCTTATACTCGGCGTATCCAGCGACAGCGCGGTTGGGAACTATGGCCGTTCACTACCCGAATGGACGCTTACAACCTGCGCCGGGGCAATCCAGACCTAAGACCGGAAGTTACCGACGCTTTCGAGGCCGGGTGGCAACGATCCTTCGGCGAAAGCCGGGTCTCGCTTGAAGGCTACTACCGCGTAACCAACGACAAGGTTGAGCGCATCCGGACGGTATATGCGCCAGGTGTCATCCTCCATACCGCAGCCAATGTTGGCAAAGACTACTCGTTCGGTGCCGAGGCGACGTCCACCCTCGTACTGGCAAGGTGGCTGAATCTCGACTTGACCGGAGATGTCTTCAACTATCGGGTGAAAGGAACTGTCGCAGGCGCAGATTTCGATACCTCGCGGTTTCGCTGGGAGGGCCGTGCGTCAACCGAAATTCGGCTACCGACCCAGACCCGGATTACTCTCAGTGCAAGATACGAGAGCCCGGAGATTTCGGCTCAGGAAGCCGAGCCGGGTCGGCTATGGACCGATGCGGCAATCAGACAAGCATTCCTCAACCGACAACTGGTGCTCACCCTGAGCGCGCGCGACCTGCTTGGCACGGCTGCTTGGGAGTCAGAGTCGCGGGGACAGGGTTTCTACAACTACTTCAAGTTCAGACGACAGTCGCCCTCGGTCAGCCTGAACTTGGTCTGGAACTTCAATAACTACCGGCCTGAGCGGCGCCAGCCGGTTGAAACCGGCACAGACGAACTTGGTACCGGCAGCCAGGGGGAGTTCGGCGAATAGGGTGTGAACCGGAGCGCCGGCGGATTGCGTGACACGCGGGGCTCATCACGAAGCGAAGCCGGGGGCAGAAGCCCCCGGCTTCACCTACTAGGATGTCTCTAGCGCATCTTAACCATACGGGCCTCGACAGTGCCCGTCGTGTTGCGCAGGAAGTAGACGCCAGGCCCCAAGTCAGCTCCGATACCAGCTCCAGTATATCTGCCGACTCGGTTGCCAGCTAGGTCGAACGCCACAAAACATTCGTTCTCTCGCCCCGGCACCTGTGTCATACCCACGAATGGATTAGGATGGAGCGCAAGAGCAGGACGTCCGTGACCGGGCGAATCTTGTAACCAACTTCCGCTGGGGTCACGTCGGTAATAGACCTCGAGGTCGGTAAGGTGTCGCGCGTCGGTCCAGACCGCATGCACCGCTGTTCCAGCCGCGGCAACAGAAACAAACGCTTGGTCTTCCTCATTGGTCGTCAGTTGGTAGTCCTCGTTGTACCACGTATTGCCGCCGTCGGTGGAGCGCTGGTAGTAGATGTCACCGTTGCCGTTGCGGCTGTCGTGGAAGGCGACGTGGACATTCTGGCCCACAACCGCAAGCGACGGAATCGTCATAAAGAACTCGCCGGCCGAGACAATCGTTTCTTCATTCCAGTTCCGACCGCCGTCGTCTGACCGCCTGTGGTAGATGCGGGTATTGTTGCGCGAATCCTGCCAGACGGCGTGAACCTGGCTTCCCCAGGCGGACACCATCGGGAAGAGCTGAGTGCTGTTCGCGTCAGACAGCCGCTTCACCGGGTCCCAGGTATTGCCGCGGTCAAACGAACTCACGTGGTACACGGCCGGATACGTGCTGCTCTCATCAAAGCCGTTCCAGACGATGTGCACCATCGTGTCCCAGACCGCCACCGACGCTGTCCAGGAGCCGTTGTCGCGGGGGTCCATCCTCATCGCCGGGGTCCAACTGCCGCCGGCGTTGTCGGAGCGAGCGTAGTACACGAGTTCCGGCCCGCCGTCCCGGCTGTCCTGCCAGACCACGTGAATAGTCTGACCCCAGACCGCCACGCACGGATTGGCCGAGCTGGCCTCGTCCACTGTGAGGCGACTGTCCTGACCCCAACTCGCGCCGCCGTCGTGCGAGACCTTGTAGTAGATTTCCGGATTCGTGTCCCGGTAGTCCTCCCAGACGACCACAACCAGGTTGCCGTCGCAGGCGATGGCGGCGTGCTGAGAAACCTCCTCGTCGCTCGTGAGCGGTTGCTCGGCCAGCCACGTGGCGCCACCATCAACGGAACGAATCGCATAGATGTCATCGTTGCCGGCACGGTCGTCCTTCCAGACCACGTTGACCACATCGCCGGCAGCGCAGATCGAGCGCGAGCCACTGCCCAGCGTTGAGACGTTGCTGGGATTATCGGTCAGTCGAACCTCAGGCAGCCAGTCGGCCAGTGCGAATGTTGCGCATGCGGCCGTGAGCAGGACAACGGCCGCACGCCTCTCGAACCGAGCACGGGTATAAACCATCTGAGCAACTCCTTTGGTTATGTTATCTATCTGCGGCGCCCTCTTAGAATGATGGCTCGCGGACGGTGTGCATTGTATGAAATCCGGCGACTGCGTCAAGTTGTCGCGTTGCCTCACCAAAAATGTACTCGAAGCTACCCCGTTGCCTCACGTAAGAAAAGTACTCGAAACAGGAGGCATAATCTGACCAGCCCTTACCATGAAAGGAGTTGGTCAGA